>JAZRFI010000001.1:0-22268 GCA_045661285.1 Eubacteriales bacterium
GCGGGAAAGGAGGCACGCTGATGGCACGTTCCTTAGAAGAGCTGCAAAAGCAGTATAATACGGCGGCCGCCGATAAAAAGCGGGGGCCGGGTCTGCATCGTGGCGGCCCCGGCGGACCGGGAGGTCCCGGTGGTCCCGGCAGAGGTCCCGGCGGCAAGCCGAAGCATATGAAAAAAACGCTTACCCGTCTTTTTTCCTATCTTGGGCGGGATACGGTTTTCTTTATCCCCGTCTTCTTCTGTCTTTTGGTTTCAACCTTCTCTACCCTTTCGGCAACCTATCTGCTCTCCCCGATCCTTGACCGCCTTGCGGGTACGGCGGTTGACAGCGGCAACCTGGCGGGCAATATCATCGCCAATCTTGCCGAGCGACTCTCAAGCGGCGGCTCGCCCATCCTTGCCTATCTTACGGCCGGGGCGCTTTTGCTTGGGGCGGTGTACCTCATCGCGGCCGCTTGCACGTATCTGCAAAGCCGCCTGATGCTCTATATCTCCCAGCGCGCGCTCTTAAAGCTTCGGCGCGATCTCTTTGAGCATATCCAAACGCTTCCCCTCCGTTATCACGACTCTCACCCGACGGGGGAAACGATGAGCCGCTTTACCAACGACGTCGATAACATCGGCGTGATGCTCGACAGCTCGATCGTCAGCGTCGTATCGGGGTTAGCAACCGTTGTCGGCACCCTCGTCTTTATGCTGGCGACCAACCTCGTCTTAACGCTCGTCACGGTCATCTTCGTGCCGATCTTTGCCTTCGGGGGTCTCGCTATCGCCAAAAAGAGCCGTAAGTATTATACGGGTCAGCAGGCCGCCCTCGGCGCCGTCAACGGCTATATCGAAGAGACGGTTTCGGGGCAGAAGGTCGTCAAGGTCTTTAACCACGAGAGTGAGTGCATTGAGGAATTCTCGACCCTTAACGCGGATCTGCGTGAAAAGCAGATGAAGGCGCAATTCTACGGCGGCATTATGGGCCCCGTAATGGGCAACCTTTCCAAGGTCAGCTACGTCTTAACGGCGGGGCTTGGCGGCGTGCTTTGTATTTTGACCGCCACGGGCTCGATCGCTTCGACAAGCGCCCTGGCCCTTACCTTCGGCGGGCTTTACGCCTTCGTCAACTACACCAGCCATTTTGCGCGCCCCGTCAACGAGATCTCGATGCAGATGAGCGCGGTCTTCTCCGCCATGGCGGGGGCTGAGCGCGTATTTACGGTGCTGGACGAAGAGCCCGAGATCGCCGACAAAGAGGGGGCCGTTCCGATGCAAGAGATCCGAGGCGAGGTCACGCTTTCCGACGTAAGCTTCGGCTATCTGCCCGATAAAACCGTGCTTTCAAACATCTCGCTCTCGGCAAAGCCCGGGCAAAAGATTGCCTTCGTCGGCTCGACCGGCGCCGGCAAGACCACCATTACCAATCTGCTCAACCGCTTTTACGATATCGACCAAGGCACGATCACCATCGACGGGCGCGATATCAAGGACTACACCCGTAAGACCCTGCGCGAAAACATCGCCATGGTTTTGCAGGATACCCACCTTTTCTCGCATACGGTGATGGAGAATATCCGCTACGGCCGCCCCGGCGCCACCCACGAAGAGGTGATCGAGGCCGCCAAAACCGCCTCGGCTCACAGCTTTATCACGCGGCTGGAAAACGGCTACAACACCCAGCTTTCGGGTGACGGCGCGGGGCTTTCCCAAGGGCAACGCCAGCTTCTCAACATCGCCCGCTCGGCCTTATCCAAGGCCCCGATCTTAGTGCTTGACGAGGCAACCAGCTCGGTCGATACACGAACCGAGCGGCATATCGAGCGCGGTATGGACCGCTTGATGAAAAACCGCACCACCTTCGTTATCGCCCACCGCCTTTCGACGGTACGCAATTCCGACGTCATCTACGTGCTTGACCGCGGCCGTATCATCGAATCGGGCGACCACAACGAGCTTCTCGCCTTAAAGGGTCGCTATTACGAGCTGTATACCGGCCTTAAAGAATTAGACTGACGCAAAGTTTTCTTTACCAATTTTGGGGGACTCTACCGCATGGAGAGTCCCCTTTCTCTTGGGGGTAGAGCTTCTTCTTTTTCTTCTACGTCAAGGCTTACAAGCGTTTCCCCCGCCCCGCTTTGAGTAGGTTGCCTTTTTGGGGGGGATAGGCGTATACTGAATGAGAAAGAACCGCGGCGCCTGCCGCGATAAAGGAGAAAAGATATGACCCCCGCCCTGCAAACACCTGCCTACACCAACAAAACCGCCACCATGCCGCGCCTTTTAGATCTTCTTACCCCGATATATCCCACCTACTGCGGCTCTGACAAGTGCCTGAGCGTAGGCGGCGCCTTCTCGCTGATCCTTAACGCGGCGGCCGCCCATAGCGAGCTGATCGGCACGGGATGCGAGGATATGAAGGAAAGAGGTCTTTTCTGGTTGATGGTACGCAGCCGCATCCTTTTTCACCGCCGCCCTTCTATGATGGAGGAAACCAAGCTTACCACCTGGCCGGGGCGCCCAGGGCATTTTCTTTGCGACCGTTACTATGCCCTCGCCAAGGGAGAGGAGCTTCTTGTCGAGGCGCGCAACGAATGGGCGGTGCTCTCCACCGAAAGCGGAAAGCCGATCCGCACCGAGCATATCTATCCCGATGGCTTTACCACTCTCGACGCTTCGCTTCTTTCCGAGCCCTTTCGCCGCATGCGTGACGATTTTCGGGAAAAGGAAAAGGCTTGCGAGGTCGCCGTCAAGCCGTCGGATATTGATTTCGGGCGGCACGTCAATAACGCCCTCTACCTAAAAATGCTGACCGATAGCTTCACGCTTTCAGAGTGGGAGGCGATCGAGCCCCGCGAGGTCGAGGTACAGTACGTGACCCCCGCCCTTGAAGGGGAAACGCTTTCGGTCTACCGAAGAAAGGAAAGCGACGGCTTTTCCTTCGCTATACGGAAGCCGAACGGCAAGTGCGCCCTGCTTGCGCGCTTTATAACCGAATAAAAAAGGGCTGCCCGAGGGGCAGCCCTTTTGCCATTATAATCATTCTTTGGCGGTTGACAAAATCGGCCTTCTACTTTATAATGGAGAAAACAAAGCAGAAGGGAGAAAGGAATGAAGGCTCTGATCGCGATGAGCGGCGGCGTTGACAGCAGCGTAGCGGTGCATCTTACAAAAACCGCGGGCTACGAAGCGCTTGGCTGCACCCTTTTGCTGTGTGAGGGCGGAAAGGATGGGGTAGGCGACGCCCGCCTTGTGGCCGATGCCCTCTCGATCCCGCTTTCGGTCTTTGATCTGCAAGAAAAATTCAGAGAAGAGATCATTCTCCCCTTTATCGAAAGCTACCGCCGGGGAAAGACCCCGAACCCCTGCGTTCTTTGCAACCAAAAGATCAAGTTTGGGTGGCTGTTTGAGAAGGCCGAGGAGCTTCTTTGCGACGTCCTCGTTACGGGGCATTACGCCCGCATTGTGAAAGAGGGGGATCACTTCCTTTTAAAAAAGGCGAAGGACGAAGCTAAGGATCAAAGCTACATGCTGTATAACTTAAAAGAAAGCATGCTTTCGCGCATTTCTTTTCCCTTGGGGGAATACACCAAGGAAGAGATCCGCGCCATGGCCGAGGGGCTCACGCTTCCGAACGCCAAAAAGAAGGACAGCCAAGACATTTGCTTTATCGAAAACGGGCGCTATGCCGAGCTGATTGAAGAGACCTACGGAAAAAGCCCGATCGGCGATTATATCGACAAAGAGGGAAAGCCGCTTGGGAAGCACCGCGGTCTTGTCCACTACACGGTCGGTCAGCATAAAAAGCTGGGGATCTCCTTCCCCACCCCGATGTACGTCCTCTCGCTTTTGCCCGAAGAAAACCAAGTAATGCTGGGAAGTGACGAGGATCTCTATACGACCGACGTATACGTTCCCCATTGCTCGTTTATTTCAAGCGAGGGTGCCCCCACCAAGACCTTTCGCGCAAGCGCCAAGATCCGCTACCGCCAAAAGGAAGAGCCCTGCACGGTAAGCGTTGAGGGGGAAGGCGTTACCATTCGTTTTGACCGCCCCCAGCGCGCCGTCACCCCCGGCCAAAGCGCCGTGCTTTATGACGGTGACACCGTCCTCGGCGGCGGGATCATTCAATAAAAAAAGTGATGCAAAAGGGGTGCCTTCCATAAAGCAGGTTTTACCTGCAAAAACAAAAGGAGTATGAACATTTTTGTTCGTACTCCTTTTCACATTCCTTGCCCTGCAAGGTATAGTGTGTTACACCTTGCATGTGTACTGTCGGGCGGTAAGAGAGCCTCCCTTGTGTAAAGGGAGGTGGCTCGCGTAGCGAGACGGAGGGATTGTAACAAAGCAAACATCATCGTAAAACAATCCCTCAGTCACCTTCGGTGACAGCTCCCTTTACACAAGGGAGCCTTTGGCTTATGCACCCCGAAAGTCCATCTGCTTTTCCTGACAAGCACTGCTTTTGTGGACACAAAAGCGAAGCCCTACGCGAGGCGGGGCGAGGATAATTCATTTGACGTAATGATTCAGTTTCTCGATAATTGAAATGAAACGAGGCTCCTGGCGGATAGTGTCATATCGAGAATGTTGCATTTTTTCATAAATAAGATAGGATTCTGTATGTTCCGTAAGCTCATGAAAATTCTTGCTCGGTTCAGGGTAAATCAATTTATCTGCGAAAACTGATGTATAAAATTTACCGTGATCGTTGATATACGCTTTATCATATTCAATCGCATGATAACACATTTTTTCGAGAGATTCAAAAGTTTCATCCTTTTTGTTTTGTGCAATCTGATAGGTGGAGATCAACCAATAGTTTCGGGAAAGTCGAACATGATAAAACATAAGATTATCTCCGTATATCATCTTATACAGACGGTTGGAAATGGTAAGCATTTCAATTTTTTTATTCCAAGTAGATGGATCGTCTGGCAAATCTTCATGTAGCACAAGATTGTGAATAGACAATCCCAAGCCATCGGTAAATTTATCAATCTCGTCTTGAATATAAAATTCTGTATTGCCATCACGAATTCCACAAGCGAGAGCGGTTTCGCGGCAGTACTTCATCGGCGAGAGCGATTCTAAAGTTGTTTTTGCTTTTTTTATTTCACCCAGTTCGTTATATATGGCACTTAAAGTGCAAATTGCTTCATAACGGATATCTTCATCACGGCACTCGTCAATGACCGACAAACAGAGTGTTTCGGATTCATGAATTAAAGATTTTTCATGTGTATTGTTCCATTCGTCTAACAAACAGGCAGCAAGATAAACTTTAATTTTCGAATCGTTAGGAAATTTTACAAACGCATCGCGTACAAAAGAAAGTTTTTCTTGATGCGTTCCAACTTCTGCTAAACGGCGCAATTCTTTTTTGATATTCGATAGTTCTTCTTCTCTCTCCGACAACTTATATCCGAGAAGTTCATCCGTGCTTACCGAGAAAAAGTCTGCCAACGCCGGAAGCAATTCTATATCGGGATAACCACCTTCAGATTCCCAACGAGATATAGCTTGAGGCGTAACGCCGATGGCGGTGGCAAGGGTATCTTGAGTAATATTATTTTCTGCGCGAAGTTTTTTAATAATCGTACCTATCTTAATGTTCATAGTGTACCTCCAAAAAGTTTATCACCGGTGTGATTATATTATAGCACACATTTGTAAAAAAACAATTATCAATTCGTTGTTAAATAGATAAAGCAGTACTTTACACTTGTAATGCAAAATACTGCTTTATCGTAGGTACGCCAAAGCATCACTTTTTTTATTTTCGGTTATGCAAAAAACGAATGTTTTTCAACCCTAAAAGAAAGTATAGAGGGAACGAAAAAGCAAAGAATTAAACAAACAAAAAAGGGTGGAACGATGCAAAGCATCGCACCAACCCTTTTTTTGCGGTTATGCTTAAATCCGAAGCCCTATTTTACTTATACAGGGTAAGGTTATGTATATGCGTAACCGAATACTGCTTTTCCCATTTAACAGAGATCGGGGTATCGGCGCCCTCGCCTTCAAGAGCGGCGCGCATAAAGACCTCGCCGTCACGAAGAACCGTCAGCATGCCGTCTTCCTTGATGATATCGTAGTGCTTTTTCTCGCGAGAGGGGGTAGCGACCCGCTTTTCACTGATCACGCGATCCTCTTCCCAAAGGGTGAAGAGCTCACCCGACGAAGAGCATTGCAGCGTAACGCCGCCAACGCCGATCGCGAAGAAATTGCCTCTTCCCTGTCTTGTGGTCGCGACGTGGGTAAGATCCAGCGAAAGGCAGAAGCTTTCCTTGGTGGCGTAGCTCTTCTTGGTCAAAAGCTCGCCGTTGTAGTTGGGATAGCGAAGAAGAATGTTCTTGAACTTCGGCTTCACGGCCTCGGTAAGCCCCGTCCAATGCTTCGGGTTGCAATCCACCCCGTTGAAGAGCAGCTCACGACCGGCCGAGGCCACGAAGGGCTCGCCCTCGACCGTTACGGTCGCGTGGCGGAAAACGCCGCCCGAAAGCGTGATAGCCTTGATTTCACAGCTGCCGACGCCGCGCGCGGTGACCGTACCGTACTCGTCAACCGTGCAGACCGCCTCGTCCGAAGACGACCAAGCGATGCTTCCGATCGGAAGATTGATCGGCAGGGCCTTCGCCGAGAAGGACTTCGAGCGACCGGGGGCAAGGGTCACGGGGGCAAGGTCGGTCATCATACCGACGGGGAAGATCTCCTCGGTATCCTTGATGCCCCGTTCGTTCATCTCACGCAGGCGGTTATTGATACCCGCAAACCACAGGTTGGCGATCTTGCGGTTACCGCCCTCGGCGGGATGCCCGTCGTCTACGGGATAATCACCCTTGGCCTCGGCGGGCGTGCCGCGGCGGTTGAAGTCCAGCACGTAGAATTCGCGCCCATAGCGGCGGTGATAGCCGTCGGCGTCAAAGGCGGTCAAAAATTCGTTGACCGCGGCGTTCTTATAGGGGTTCTTACGGCGGCGCCAATAGGTAGAGGCGAATACAACGAGGGCGGGGTTGATGGCGTACAGCTTATCAAGCAGCGCAAGGTAACGCTTGCCGACATTATCAAGATCAATATTGCGGTTTACGTCGTTGGCGCCGATCATAAGCAGAACGACCTCGGCCTCTTCAACAGCGTGGCGAAGAGCCGCATCGTTCAGGCGGGCATAGATCGAATTCTCGATCCCGTCTCCCGCTTCCCCGATCACAGCGCCGCAGTAGCCGGCGTGATGGCGGTATTCCTCGGGCATACGGAAATCGGCCGAGCAGCAGGGGCCGATAAAGCTGAACGCAATATCCGCGCCCGTCAGAAGACGGAAAAGATGGTAGCGGTAGCCGCTGGGATTTCCGTCGCCGCAGGTCAGCGAATCGCCGAGGCAGAGGATCTTTACCTTGTGGTTCATAAGGGGTTGCTTTTTCATAATAAAACTCCTTTCGGATACAAATTAATCAACAGAATAGCGCTTGATCTCATCGGGGTTATAGGGAAGCGCTTGAATGGGAACACGCTTGCCGTAATTTTCTTGGTTTACCGTAACCGCCGAAAGCTCGGCCTTCACGCGCCCGTTCAGGGCGTCGCCGGCCGCGTCGGGGAGAAAGTCGGTGAAGAAATCGGCGTTCATGCTCTTCAAATACGGCGCGTAATCAAGGGCGTAGCCGAAAACGTAGCGAACGCCGTCCGCGGTTTCGACCCTGCGAAGCTCACCGACCTTGACCTCTTTCGCCGCCTTTTCGACCGCTTCACCGCCGATCATATTGGTGAAGTTCGTGTCAGCCGTCGCCTTATCGTAGATATACACGCCCCCCTCATAGATCGCGTGCAGGGGCTCGTGGGAAGATTGGATAAGCTCGTCAAAGCGGGCTTCGGTCAGCGTGCTTCCCTCTCCGATAAGCGGGGAAAGCTCATTCTCCGCGTTCGTAGAAAACGTCCAATCCTCAAAGCCAAGCGGCTTTTCCTCGGTGCCGCCGCCGTCCTTTAAGACGACCTTCTTTTCTTCATTCAGATACAGGATCTTCACGCGCTTGTAGTGCGCCTTGAAGTAATCCTCTTTTTCGCCTACCGTCATAGATTGGCCGTCATTTCCGTAAAGATAACTATACAAAAGCTCGGCCTTCAATTCAAGAATGGCGCATTGTCGAAGGGCATCATCGTTGGTATGGTATTTTTCAAGAAGCAGGGCAAACGCCTCGCGATCGCCCCCCGTCGCGTACTCGTATTCGCCCTCAAGGTACTCGCTGATCTTCGCGCGGTCGGCGCTGCCCATCGTCACGCCCATTCGGTCGAAAAGAACGCCGGCGATAAGCTTTGCCTTGATCGCCTCGTCGATCCTTTCGGTGAGAAATTCACCCCAGGTCTTTCCTTCCTCGCCTGCTACGGTGCAGGGGGCTTGCCAGGTCGCCTCGCTATCGCTTTTAAGGCCGTAGGTGACCATATAGTCGGTCTTTAATGAGGAAAACCAGAAGTGGTACATTTCAAGTGTCAACGGTACCCCGTAATAGGTGAAGACCGCCTTTTTGGGGCGAAAGAGAAGAAATCCCCCGCCAACAAGAAGCAGCGCCAAAAGAAGCGCTATTCCCGCGATGAGAAGCCGCTTGGCTTTCTTGGAAAGGGGTGGGCGCGCTTCGCGCCCTTTTATTTTCGTTTGGTTGCTCATAGTTTTTTCCTTACCCGTATTTTTAAGGGATATAGGCGCTAAGGATCGATGCCGCCGTCTTAGCGGCATCCTCGCCCGCCTTTAAGCGATAGCTGACGTAAGGGGTGCTTCCCCCACTGCACATGCGAAGCCCGGGGAAAGCAGCAAACGCCTCACTCCACGCGCCAAGACAAAGGGTATCGAAGCTAAAACGAAGCTCGCCGCCCCGCCGCTCTACCCGCTTGATGCGCGCCGACGACGCCAAGGAACGACAAAGCGCGATCAAAAGAAGGTTCAGCACCTGCTTCGGCGGTTCGCCAAAGCGGTCGCAAAACTCGTCTAAGACGTCACGCCGATCCTCTTCGGTCGCGATCAAGGAAAGCTTCTTATACATATCGATGCGGTGCGCCGAGGAAGCGATATAGCTCTCGGGGATATAGGCATCAAGCGAGAGATCCACCGTCGCCTCAAAGGGCACCTCCTTCGGGGTTCCCTTTTCTTCAAGCACCGCCTCGGAAAGAAGCCGTACGTAAAGCTCGTATCCCACCGAATCGATATGCCCGTGCTGCTCGGCCCCCAAAAGGTTGCCGGCGCCGCGGATCTCAAGATCCCGAAGCGCGATGCGGAAGCCCGCCCCGAACTCGGCGTACTCGCGTATGGCCGAAAGCCGCTTATCGGCAATTTCGGTCAGTGCCTTACCCGGTCGGTAGGTGCAATAGGCGTAAGCCTGGCGCGTGCTTCGGCCGACCCGCCCGCGTAGCTGATGCAGCTGGGAAAGGCCCATACGGTCGGCGTTCTCGATGATCAAGGTGTTGGCGTTCGGCAAATCGACCCCGGTCTCAATAATCGTCGTACAGACCAGAATATCGACCTCGCCGATCAGCAGCGAATGCCAGATCTCCTCGATCTCCTCTTTATCCATCTGCCCGTGCGCCACGGCGATGCGCGCCGAGGGCAGGGTCCTTTGCAGCTTATCCGCCACGTGGTAGATGCTATCGATCTTATTATAAAGGTACAGCACCTGCCCGCCCCTTGAAAGCTCCCGCCGCAAAGCCTCGGCGACCAGGGTGTCGTCATGCTCCATAACGAAGGTCTGCACGGGGGAACGGTCCTCGGGTGCTTCGTCTAAAATCGACATATCCCGTATCCCGTTCATCGCCATATTGAGCGTGCGGGGAATAGGGGTCGCCGTTAGGGTCAGAACGTCCACCGAGGCGGCCATTTGCTTGATCTTTTCCTTTTGCCCCACGCCAAAACGCTGCTCCTCGTCTACGACCAAAAGCCCAAGATCACGGAAGGCGACCTCTTTATGGAGAAGCGCGTGGGTGCCGACGATGATATCGATCTCGCCGCGAGCTAAGCGGCGCAGGATCTGGGCGCGCTCCTTCGGCTTACGGAAGCGCGAGAGCATCTCGATATTCACGGGATAGCCGCGCATACGCGAAAGAAGCGTTCCGTAATGCTGAAGCGCTAAGATCGTCGTCGGTACGAGGATCGCGGCTTGCTTGCCGCCGACCACCGCCTTAAAGCAGGCGCGCAGGGCTACCTCGGTCTTGCCGAAGCCAACGTCTCCGCACAGCAAGCGGTCCATCGGGCGGGGGCGCATCATATCCGCCTTGATCTCCTCGATCGCGATACGCTGCGGCTCAGTCTCCTCGTATTCAAACGAGGCGGCAAAGGCGCGCTCGATCTCGCTGTCCTCGGGGAAGGCAAAGCCCTCCTTGGCCTCACGCTCGGCGTAAAGGGCGATCAGCTCCTTCGCCATATCGCGGGCGGCGGCCTTGGCGCGAGCCTTGGCTCGGCCCCATTCGCCCCCACCGATCTTATGCAGGCGTACCGTGCCGTCCGATCCCCGCTCTCCGATATAGCGAGACACCATATCCAGCTTATCGGCGCGCAGGAAAAGCTTTTCTTCCCCCGCGTATTGCAGGGTGATATAATCGGCAGTAACACCGCCGACCGTCAAGGTCTCCATACCGAGGAAGCGACCGATGCCGTGCATCGCATGCACAACGTAATCGCCCTCGTTGAGTTCAAGATAGGAAAGAACGCGGTCTCCAACCCCGTTCTTTTTGCCGCTGAAGCGGGCACGGCGACGGCGGGCGCGAAGCGGCGTGCCGTCGGGAACAAGCGTCAAGAGCGCCAAGCGCGAATTCGGCAGCTCAAACCCTTCGCCACATCCCTCGCCGCACAAAAGGATCTGCCCCTTTTCGGGCAGGACATCCTCTTTTCCCGAAACGATGACCGAAAAGCCCTCTTTTCTTAGCTCCTCCCGTTTTTCGGTGACCTCGGCCTCGCTGCGGCAGGAAAGGATCACGCGGTAGCCCCCGTCGCGGTAGGCGGCAAGGTCGGTACGAAGCAGATCCTCTTTTCCGTCGTAGGAGATGACCCTTCGGCAAGAAAAGCCGAAAAGCCCCAAAAGGCGCATGCCGGGAACCGGCCCGCCAAAGGTGTTACAGTACACCGTAAAATGCTTGGTAAAAAGCGCCTCGATCGCCGCCTTATCGGCGTGCGAGGCAAAGCCGCCTTGCAGGGTGCCCTTTTCAATAAGGGCGGCTTCGCTTTCAAGACAAAGAGCGTGTGCCGCATCCAGCTTTGAAAGCGTATCCTGGCGGTTTAAGACGAATACCGCGGGATCCTTACCCTCGAAATAGGAAAGAAGCGTCTCCCCCTCGGGATAAATAAGCGGTAAATATTTGTCGGCAAAGGAAAGCTCGCCTTCGCCCTCGATCGCCGCAAGCTCGGCGTTATAGGTGTCAAACAGGGTGCCGGACGCCCGCTTCTTCGCCCCTTCGATAAAGCGGCGGATCTTCTCCCGCGCCTCGGGCGTGGGGATCATCTCGCGCGCCGGGAAGATCTCGGTCACATCAAGCGTATCGGTGATACGCTGGCTCAGCGGATCGAAGCGGTTGATACGGTCGATCTCGTTATCAAAAAACTCAATACGGCAGGGCCCCTCTTCACGGCTGGCGCAAAAATCGACAATGCCGCCGCGGTGGGCAAACTGCCCCGCCCCCTCAACCGTCGGGACCGAAATATAGCCCGAGGCGGAAAGCACCGCGCAAAGCTTTTCGGGGGTGCAAATATCCCCCGCCGAAAGCGTAAGCATCCTTTCGCCAAGAAGGGCGCGCGGTACGGTATAGGAAAGGGCGGCGTGGGGGGTCGTGATCAGGATCGGCGCCCCCTCGGTCAGCAGATAGCAAAGTGAGGAAAGCCGCTCCCGCTCGATCTCGTGGGAGGCGGTGATGTTATAGTACACCATCTCGCGCTCGGAAAAAAGATGCGCCGAAAGATAGGAAAGCCGCAAATACAGGCGGCGCGCCGTTTTTTCATCGGGCGCAAGAACGAGGGTCGGCTTGCCTTCTTCATGCAACTGCCGAACCCCCTCGCAAAGGAGAAGCTCGCACGCCTCCCCCGAAAGACCGGTCGAAAAAACCGGCAAGGGCTTCTTGGCGGCCGCCCCGAGGTCAAGAGTGGCAAGGAAATCCCTCGCTTCCTTTACCGTAAGCAGCGCCGCGGTACGGATATCACCCATATCAGCGGGAATAGCGGTTTAAGGCCGCCTCGCTCTTCCCCTCTATCCACAGCGCGATCGCCTCGTAGATATCGGGATAGCGTTCCTCGGTATTCTTTTTATCGGCCTCGCTCATTTTGCCAAGCACCCAGTCAACCAAGGGGTATTCGGGCGAGGGCTTATCCCCCACGCCGATCTTCACCCGCGGAAAGGCTTGGCTGCCCAGATGCGCGATAATGCTCTTTAAGCCGTTATGCCCACCCGCAGATCCCGCGCGGCGCAAGCGGATGCGCCCGGGCGGGAAGCTGATGTCGTCGTAGAGTACCAGTATATTTTCGGGCGGGATCTTATAAAAGGCCGCCGCCTCGCCGATGGCTACGCCCGATTCGTTCATAAAGGTCTCGGGCTTCATAAGCAGAACGCGCGCCCCCGAAAAGGTCGCCTCCCCAACAAGCGAATGATACTTCGCCCGATCAACGCTCACCGAAAGGCGCTTCGCGAGATAATCGATCGCGCGAAAGCCCGCGTTATGCCGCGTATCGCGGTAGGTGGGGCCGGGGTTTCCAAGCCCCACGATGATCCAGCTGATCGGCTCGCCCCGCTCGGCACTCTTGCTTCCGATCTGCCGAAAAAGCTCAAATATATCTGCCATAGTTCTCCTTGTTTCAAGTGGGGTTCTCCCCCGTCTTAGGCGTGCCCCTCGTCCTTTTCTTCCTTCACGAGGATCAATTCCTTCGCGTAAGGGAGGCTGCGGATCACGTCGCAAAGCGCGTGCCATTCGTTCAGCTTATGGCTCTTTCGCGCATAGTAAATGTTGATCAGCGTTTCGTAATTTAAGGTGACCGTACGCAGCTGGTTATAGCTCGACGGTAACAGCTGAATGATATCGTTCCAATCGGCCTTGTCGCGCGTTTCTACGAACGAAAGGCGCTTTTCTTCAAGGAACGCGATCAAAGCGTCAAGGGCCGCAAGCGCCCCCTCGCTCATCTTATCGTGGCTGAAATCGTCACGCTCAAAGGGCTTGGCGTGGATCTTATGCATCGTGGAGGTGGAGTTGGCAACCGTCGCTACCTTGTAGGTATCGAATTCCTTCCACCAGTAAAGCGGCGCCGTAATATCAACCGACACGAAGATCTGGCGCAGATACTTGCGGTGATCGCTCCCCGCCGTCGCCAAACGGCGACAAAGGTCAAGGTCAGAGGGGCCGAGAATATAGTTCCCCTTCTCGTCGTACGCGCTGTCAGACTTTGCCCAGCTGTTCATGGGGTTACGGGCCCCCCGTACCGCGTTCTCCAGGTTCATCACCGAAACCCTTTCGATCTTGATCATAGTATCTCCTCCTTGTATAGATCCTAACGCCAAAGCGCCAAAAGCCCCTTCGGGGCTTCCTTTTCTTATAAAAAGGATACCATAAAATCAAATAAAAGTCAATAAATCCGCCCCAAAAAATCCCCCGTTTTTCCAAAAAATCTTCCGAAAAACCACCCTATTTTAACAAAAAACAAAGTTTTCTTTACATTTTATATCGCTCCTCTTACCCGCCCCTTCTCTCCCTTATACGGATCTCGCCAAGAGCGAAGAAAAGCAAAATCAATTTTTAATTTGACCCGCGCAAGGGGCGCACAGATTTAGAGCAGAAATCGCCGTTTGTTTTCCGAAGGCGTACGAGGGTACGTCGAGGGGAAACAAACGGCGATAGAAAATAAAAAAGAGGAAACGATGCAAACATCGAATCCTCTTTATTATTTGTGGTTATGCCTAAATATGAAGCCCCTATTTTAGAGAAGCCAGATGGGGAGCGGCTGGCCGAAGCGGACGGCGCCGGTTTGGGCCTTGGCGGCCTTTTTGGGGGCGCGCTTGGCGGCGGGCTTCTTCTCGGCCGGCTTTTTGGCGGCGGGGGCCTTGGCGGCGGCCTTCGGCTTATTCTTGGAGCCCGGCTTACGGCCGCGCTTCTTGGGCGCGGGGGCGGCGACGGCCTGGCCGACAAGCTCGGGGGCTACCGCGGCCTCGACCTTTTCTTCGGCCTTCGGTTCGACCTTTTCGACCTTCTTTTCCTCGGCCTTTGCGGCGGGCTTCTTAGCCGCCTTTTTGGCGGGGGCTTTCTTTACGGGGGCCTTTTTGGGCTCCTCTTTCTTTTCGGCTACGGGGGCTACGGGGACGACGGGAAGCTCAACGGCGTTGCCCTCGGCTACGCGTTCAAGACTGCTTTTTCCGATTGACATTTTCCATAATCTCCTTTGTTAATTCCATGTATTCTTTTGCACTCCGGCTGTTTTTCTTATAAGCGGCGACCGGCTTGCTGTTGTCCTGTGCCCATTCGACGGCGCTGTCTACACGAATGTAGTTATTGAAAACGTACACGTTTTCCAGCGCGTGCAGGGTCTCGGTGGTTTGCTTGAAGTAGTTCTTCCGCTCGTCGGCCTTGGTGATAAGGACGCCCAGCAGCTCTACCTTCGGGGAGATCTTACGGAGCTGATTATAGAAGTTAAACATATTGGCAAGGCCGAATAAGCCCCAGGGGCTGGCCTCTAACGGGATCACGAGATAGTCCGAGGCGCACATGATGTTCATCACCCAGCCGCCGAGGGTAGGGGGCGAATCGATCAGGATATAGTCGTAGCTTTCGCTTTCGATCACCCTCTCAAGCCCCTTGGCCAGGATAAATTCGCGCTGCCATTTGGTGAAAAGATCGTATTCGATCGAGCTCATCAGGGTCGAGGACGGGATAAGATCCAGCCCCTCGTACGGCGTATTCACGATATAATCGGTAAGATCCGCCTCGGCGTGGACGGCGTTATAGAGGTTCTTTTCGCTTTTGGCGAACTCTAATGCCTTCTCCTCGTCGAAATACGAAAGGGTCAGGTTCATTTGCATATCTCCGTCGATCAACAGCACGCGCTTGCCGAGCAGCGACATCGTGTACCCGACGTTTGAGCAGGTGGTGGATTTTCCGCTACCGCCCTTGTTGTTCGCAAAGGCGATGACCTTGGTTTTTCCCATCAGGCTTTCTCCTTCTTTTCATCTTCACATAAATAATCCAGCAGCTCGTCGATCCCCTCGCGGGTATAGGAGCTGACGGCAAACACACGCTTACAGCCCGCCAGCTTCAGCCAGCGGCGCACACGCTCTACGTTCGCGCGGGGCTTATCGATGCCGGTGATCAGCCCGATGACCTCGCGGTTGACGACGACCGTGGCGATATTGGGGTTAAAGATCGAGTAGGGCTCGTCTGCCGAAAGCACAAGGCCCACAACGTCCGCCTCGTACGCATAGAGCGCCAAGGGGCCCGAAAGGTTCCGTAGCTCGGTATACTCCCCGGGGGTGTCGATAATGACGTCGGTATACTGGATGTATTGGGTCTTATAATAATGGGGTTTTTCTCCCATCAGCGCCTGCCGCAGGGTGGTCTTCCCCGCCGCGACACGGCCGATAAGAATCAGCTTTTTCATGTTCTTGTGATCGGGCAAACGGTATACTTCAAGGTATCGCGGCAATAGTCGCAGATCGCGCCGATGGCGCTTTCGATCTCGGAGACCGTGCCGGTGATGATAAGCGTGCCCGTAAAGCGGTCAACGAACTCCACGCGCCCGCCCGAGGCCTTCATGGCGATATCCGCCGCGATCACGGCGCTTTCCATCGGGCTGATCGTGAGAATTCCGATCGCCGTACGGAAGCGGTTTTGCGCGGGGTCAAGCCCCAGCTTTTCATAAAGGATGGGATCGGGATTGGCGATGATATGGGCAAGGGTTATCTGCTTACCGGGAACCAATTCCTGAACGATCCGCATTTTATCCTGCAGCGAAAACTGTTCCATTTTTTCTCCTTAGCTCAGAGCTGCTCCCAAAGCCCGGGGTGCGGGGCGGCGATCAGCGATTTGTTGGCAAAGAGGCCACTACTTTCAGCATGCGCGGCGCCCGCCTCAACGGCGGCGGTCACGTCTCCGATATCACCGGTCACCATCACGATGCCCTTACCGCCCATACCGCGCGAAACGCGCAGGTCATAGATCTCGACCTTGGCGGTCTTAACGGCGATATCCGCGGCCTTAATGGCGCTGGCGGCCGAGTAGGTCTCGACGATCCCGAGGGCTCCCTTTTTCTCAGCGGCTTGCGTGCCGAAGAGGGCGGCGATCACGCGCTCATCAATACGGCCCATGACCGAGGAATCGACAAGATTCGAACCGAAGCGCTCACGCACGTGGTCGGCGGCGGCCGTCACGTCGGCAATCGCGCCGGTTAAGACGATCTCAAATTTACCGGGGCAAGCGGGGTGCGCCGAAACCAGCGTAATGCCCGCGCTTTTAAGGGCAGCGTCTGCCGCCTCAACGCCCTTGGCGATGCTTTTAAGCTCAATTACTCCAACTGCTTGGTACATAGCTTACACCTTTTCTATCACGATTTTTTGCGTATCCGCGTAAACGACGCGCCCGTCGATGGGGGCGTGCTGCGGGATCGAAAGCCCATCTGCCGCTTGCGCGATCAGCTGACCCTTCGTAACACGCTCTCCCACCGCAACGCAGGGCTGAGAGGGGGCGCCGATATGCTGACGCATGCCGATCTCCACCGCGCGGAAGGCGGGAATTTTATCTGTAAAGTTTGCTTTACTTTCGTATGGGGTTACACCCAAAAGCATGCGCCATCTTGCGCTGGGAAGAAGGCGGTAGTCGCGTTGGGGGTCGACATCAAAGGTCTTACCCTTGGGGTCAAAGCGAAGGCGCTTTTCCCCGAGGCGGCGCTTCATATCCGAAATAACGGCGCGGGGCGAAAGACCCTGGCAGCAAGCGGCGATCTCACAGATGCCGCATCCGCAGCAAAGCGTCGCCTCGCTGTAAAGGGCGGGATCGACCTCGGAAAGCGAAGTTGAGAAGCGCACCATACGGTGCGGCTCAAGCGGGTAGCCGAGCAGCTTACGGGGGCACATATCGGTGCAACGCGTGCATTGGCAGCAAGCGCTTACCGCGCGCCGTTCATGCACCGTAAGCGGGGTGATCTTCGATTGAACAGCGGGAATATCCGCAGGGAGAATCAAAAGACCCTTGGTGGTTTTGGTGATGATCTCGGTTTCGGGGTTCGCGATATTCCCCATCGAAGGGCCGCCAACGATCAGGCGGTGGGTCGAGGGGACAGAAATCGAAAGACCCGCGAGAAGATCCGCAACGCGCATCCCGATCGGCGCGCGAAGCACACGGGCGCCGCCGGGGATATCACCGGCGATCGTCAGCCACTTTTCGGTCAAGGGCTCGGAAAGCGCGTGGGCACAATAGACGTTATAGACGGTTTCGACGTTATAAACGATGACCCCTTGGGTAATGGGGAGAGAGGAGGGCTGAACCAGCCGCCCCGTCGTTTGATAGATGAGCGTGATCTCATCCCCCATCGGGTACATATTCGGCAGAAGAAAGACCGAGGTTTTTTTACCAAACCGTTGGCCGTTTGTCAGCGAAAGCCCCGCGGCCGAATGCTCCTCAATCGCGAGGATAACGCGACCGATCGAAAGGGCGTCTGCAACCAGCTCTGCCCCCGCGACCACACGGTCGATATATTGGCGAAGGATCTCGTAGTCGGTACGCAGAAGCGGCTCACACTCTGCCCCGTTGATAAGGAGAGTATCCGCGCCCGCCGCCAGCTTTCCGTACGAGGGAAAGCCTGCGCCGCCGGCACCGACAATGCCCGCTTCGCGCATCAAGCTTTTCAGTTTTTCAATCATAGCTTTCCTTTTCAGTCAACGATACCGACGATCACGGCATCAACCGGAGACGAGGTGTTGGTAAGGGCAAGGCGCGCGCTGCTGCCCGTGGTGATAAGTACCGTCTCGCCGATACCGGCGCCGACGCTGTCGACCGCGACGATATAATTCTCGGTCTCGCGATCGTTCTCCATAAGCCGAACCTCCATAAACTTATTGCCTACGAGGGAGGGCTGCTTCTTCGTCGAAACGATGTGTCCGACAACAATTCCTTTTACCATAACGGTTTCCTTTCGGGAATAATTATTCTTTTACGATGGTCACCATCGTGCCGTTGCCGATGCCCGCGCCGTTGGCGTCGTCGGTATCGACGTGCATCTCTAAGGTGAACTGCTTACCGGCACGAACCTGAACGCCGTACCAGCGGGTATGCTTGGTGCCGACGGCATCCACGGTTACGTAGTCTCCGTCACGGACGCCGAAGCGCTCAGCATCCTCGACCCCCATATGGATATGGCGGTTGGCGATGATGCACCCTTCCTTCACCCGAACGATGCCGCAAGGGCCGATGATGGTGATGGGGGCTGCCCCGTCAAGGTCGCCCGACTCGCGCACGGGGGGCTTGACCTTAAGCTGATAGGAGTCGGTCATCGAGATCTCTACCTGCGTGCGGGAACGAACAGGCCCCAGCACACGCACCCCTTCGATCGGGCGCATCGAGGGTCCAACGATCGTAAGAACCTCTTTGCAGGCATATTGCCCGGGCTGCTTCAGATCCTTGATCTTGGTAAGCTCATACCTCTCGCCGAAGAGGGTTGCGACGTCCTCCTTCGAAAGATGGATATGACGGTTGGAAACGCCGATCGGGATCCCTAATTTTTCTTCGGTTCCCGCCGATATTCCCTCCATGATCTTCTTAACCAAGGCGGCGATTTCATTCGTATTGATCTCCATAATGCCTCCTGCTTTTCTATATGTCACTCTTGCATTGTTGCAAGGGATTGTTTACAATTTTGCGGTTTTTGCGAAATAAAACAAAACGGTTTAAAAAGAAAGTTCCCCCACGGGGGGCGTGATAAAGAGGGCAAAGCCCTCTTTATGACGGAGTTTCTCCGAGATCTCAGATCTTCGGGAGAAGCTTTTCCACATCCGAGTGGGGACGAGGAATGACGTGCGTAGCAACCACTTCGCCGAGCTTGCCGGCAGCGGCACCACCGGCTTCGACAGCGGCCTTAACGGCGCCGACGTCACCACGGACCATGACGCTGACGAGCCCGCTACCGATCTTCTCGCTACCGATCAGAACGACGTTCGCGGCCTTTACCATCGCATCAGCTGCCTCGATAGCAGCGACCAGACCTCTGGTTTCAACCATGCCCAATGCTTCCATTATACTATCCTCCATAAAAAATTTGTGTCTTTTTTTATCATAAGCCAAAGCTTATAAACGAAATAAAATGTGGGGTTTCCCGACAGGCAACCGCGGGAGTTCCACGGTTACTCAATCGGTCAAAAGAAACCTCATAACGTCGGGATGCGGACGGGCGATGACCTCGCACAGCTTGACGTTGCCGACCTCGGCAGCGGCAGCCCTTCCGGCCTCTGCCGCCGCGGTAACTGCCGAAACAGTTCCCGCAACGACAACGGTAACAAGGCGTCCACCCAAGCGCTTCTCGACGTGGATCAAGCGAACCGACGCTGCTTTACACATGGCATCCAGCCCTGCGATCGAAGCGACCAACGCTTGCACTTCAAGTAACGCTATTGCCTGTTCTTCCATATTTTCTTCCTGAATTCCTTTGATTAGATGGTGGGAAGAAGCTTCTCAACATCCGTATGAGGGCGAGGAATGACGTGCGTGGCAACCACTTCGCCAAGACGCCCGGCGGCAGCGCCACCGGCCTCGACGGCGGACTTAACGGCACCGACGTCACCTCTGACCATAACGCTGACGAGCCCGCTGCCGATCTTCTCGCTGCCGATCAGAACGACGTTCGCGGCCTTGACCATAGCATCGGCTGCCTCGATAGCGGCAACCAGACCTCTCGTTTCAACCATACCTAATGCTTCCTGCATGACTTTGTTCTCCTTTAAGTAAATTTATTATTTTTTATTTTATTTTTTAGGATTGCGAAGCTTGTCGCGCCCGGTGGCATCCAGGTGCGCAAACCATTCGATCTCGGGGCTTTGCCCCGCGATGATGCGCGAAGTAATATACATGTTGCGTGCCTTCGCTTCGGCCGAGCCGGCTTGGAGCGCCGCCTCAACTGCCGCCGCGTTTCCTTCGAACTTGACTACCATAACAAGCGGTACTTCAGCCGAATCACCGCCAGCCGGCTTGTTCTTATCGATCGCGACGACCTTAACGTCCGAGGTCTTGGCAACACGGTCGGCTACCACGATCGAGGTGGTGAAGCCATACACTTCTATCATGCCAAGTGCCATAAGGAGCCTCCTTATTCAGCCACGTAGCAGATCTTAATACCCTTTTGCGCTACGTTGGTCTCCATGGCCTCGTCCAGCTTCTCCAGCGGGAAGCTGTGGGTGATCAGCTCTTTGATCGGGATATTCATTTCACGCGCCTGCTTTAAGAAGGCGATCGTCTTCGGATAATCCTGCGCGCTGTAATCCCACGAGCCAACCAGGTTGATCTCTTTGTTGCACATAGCAAAGTGGGGGTTGACGCTGTATTCGCCGTTGTTGACGAAGAAGCCCATTTCGCAAAGACCGCCACCTCTACGGATGTAGGAGTAGATATCGGCGGCAGCGGCGGGGGCACCCGTGCACTGGAAGGCGAAGTCGGCGCCGATACCGTCGGTCGCTTCCTTCACGGCGGCGATGCGCTTTTCAAGCGTATCGGCCTCGCGGAAGTTGACAGTATGCTTGACACCGAGGCGCTTAGCCATATCCAAACGCATCGGCGTACCGTCTACGGCGACGATGTTGTTGATACCGGCGGCGCGAAGCACGGCGGCCATCACAAGGCCAACCGGGCCAAGGCCCTGAATGAGAACGTTGGTGTTAAAGCTCATAAGGCCGGTCGAGCAAGCGCGCTCATACGCGTGGACGCAGACCGTCGCCAGCTCAAGCAGCATACGCTCTTGCATATCGAGGTCGTTGACCACGAAGTAGGTAGCGCCCTTCGAGCGAATGAGAAGGTGCGAGGCAAACCAACCGTTCAAGGGGTTTTCCTCGTTGTGGCCGATCAGGCCGAATACGCCCTGCTTATCGCAGAGGTTGGTGTGGGCGGGGTGGTTGCGGCAGGCGTTACATTCGCCGCAGCTGATAACCGAGGTGACGATCTTATCGCCGACCTTCATCGGCTTACCCGCCGTATCGAATTTTGCGTTTTTGCCGAGGGCTACGATCTCACCGGTTCCCTCGTGACCGAGCACGACGGGAATCAGACCGAAGGGATCGGCACGCCACTCGTGAACGTCGGTTCCGCAGACGCCTGCGCCTTCGACCTTAACGAGAATATCGTCATCCTGAAGGGCGGGAATCGGGAACTCTTTGATCTCGAATTGCTTTTTGGCAGTCAGCATAGCGACCTTGGCGGTCTTGGGGATCTCGCGGGAAGCGCACGCCGCGGGGGCGGCAGCCTCTTTACCGAGATTGCCAAGAACCTGGCGCACAATGCTTTCTACCTGCTGTGCACTAAGCTCCATCTTTATTCTTCCTTCCTAAATTATATAATGCGGAAATTGTCCACCATCACGCAACGGCGCAGGCGCGTAAAGCTCTTGGCCGAGGTGATACCCTCACCGGTAGGACCGGCGATCGTAAAGGTGGTATGCCCTTCCCCGCCGAAGCCGATGCCGGCGTACGAGGGGGCGTTTTTCACGAAGATCGTGGTTTCGACCGCGCGGGCAAAGCGGGTCAGATGGTCGATGTTCTTCGAATGCATGTGCGCCGTATGACGGAAGCCGTGCTCGGCCTTAACGGCCAGCTCGATCGCCTCGTCAATGTTCGAAACACGCACGATGGGAAGGATCGGCATCATCAATTCGTGCTGAACGAAGTGATGCTCAAACGGTACCTCGCAAATGATGCAACGGATATCCGCAGAAACCTTCACGCCGATCTTATCGAGAAGCACGGCGGCGTCGCGCCCGACGCAATCGCGGCTTACGGTACGCTTCGTCTTTCCGTCCTTCCCCGTGACCTCGGGCAGAACGATATCCGCCAAGGCGTCGGCCGTGGCGCGGTCAATAAGGATCGCGCCCGCCTTCTTCATCCCGTCGATCAGCTCGTCGGCAATCGAAGAAAGGGCAAAGACCTCTTTTTCCGCAATGCAGGGAAGATTGTTGTCAAAGGTGCAACCGTCGATGATATCGCGGGCGGCCTTTTTGATATCCGCCGTTTCGTCAACGATAACGGGGGGGTTACCGGCGCCTGCGCCGATCGCCTTCTTACCCGAGGAAAGCACGCTTTTTACGACCCCGGGGCC
>JAZRFI010000002.1:0-1863 GCA_045661285.1 Eubacteriales bacterium
AATGCACGAGGTCGCAGAATTCGGTGTCGCCGCACACTGGAAATATAAGAGTGGCGAAAAATCGAGCGAAAGCATCGGTAAAAAGCTCGAATGGATCGCGCGTCTAATCGAAACAGAGGACGGCACGCGCGACCCTGAAGAGTTTATGAACGCGATCAAAACCGATATCTTCCACGACGAGACCTTTGTCTTTACGCCGCGCGGGGACGTGATATCCCTGCCGCTCGGCGCCACGGTCATCGACTTTGCCTACGCCATTCATACGGCGGTCGGCAACAAAATGATCGGGGCTAAGATCAATGGGGTCATCGTGCCGATCGACCGTTGCCCCCAGAATGGCGATATCGTTGAGATCTTGACCTCGTCGCAGAACCGCGGCCCCAGCCCCGACTGGCTGAAGATCGTTAAGACAAGCAGCGCCAAGGGCAAGATCCGCCAGTGGTTCAAGAAAGAGAAGCGCGCGGAAAACATCGAGATGGGGCGCGCCGAGATCGAAAAGGAGATCCGCCGCCTGAACCGTACGCTTACCGAAGAGGAACGGGATACGGTGGTCGGCGCCGTTTCCAAGCGGATCGGTATCGAGGGGGTAGAGGATTTCTATAACACCCTTGGCTACGGCGGTCTTGCGCTTTCGCATATTTCCGGCAAGCTGAAGGAAGAGCTTTATAAGCTCTTTCCCAATAAGGAACCCGAAGAGGCGCCTCCCATTCGCGTGGTGCAAAAGCCGAAGAATCTGCGCAGCAACGTCGGCATTATCGTCGACGGAGAGCGCGGATGCCTCGTTAAATTCGCCAAATGCTGTAATCCGCTTCCGGGAGACGAGATCATCGGCTTCGTGACGCGCGGCTTCGGCGTTTCGGTGCATAAAAAGGATTGCCCGAACGTTCTGCGCGCCAAGGGAGACGGGGAAAACGCCGCCCGCTGGGCCGAAGCGCATTGGGAGGACGAATTCGTTTCGGCTACCAACGAAAACCTCTTCGAAGCGCATTTGAAGGTATTTTCGGTCAACCGTATCGGTCTTTTGGCTGACCTTTCCTCGGCGCTTGCCGAAATGAAGGTCACCATTACCGGTATCAATACCGCGGTAAGCAATCAAAAGGACGAGGTTGCTACCATAAATCTCACCATCGGCTGCCGAAACGTCAGCCATTTTCGCTCTATCATTTCAAGACTGAAGAAGATCGACGGCGTTCACGACGTCGTGCGCGGCTTCGGTCGGTAAGGAATTTGTATGATTGCTGTTTTACAACGGGTAAAAAAGGCCGCCGTCACAGCAGACGGCGTACCGACGGGAAGGATCGGCGAGGGCCTTTTCATTCTTCTCGGGGTTCTTTCGGGAGACGGGGAAGAGGATTGCCGCCTTTTGGCCGAAAAAATTGCTAAGCTGCGTATTTTTTCCGATGAAAACGACAAAATGAATTTGTCGGTATCCGATATTTCGGGAAGTGCGCTCGTCGTTTCGAATTTTACCCTTGCCGCCAATTACGCGAAGGGAAACCGCCCCGACTACCTTTTTGCGGCCGCCCCTTCGGTGGCTGAGCCGCTCTACCTTCAATTCGTTTCGCTTCTTTCGCAAAAGATCCCGGTTGAAACCGGGCGTTTCGGCGCGGATATGCAGATCGATATGACGGCAGACGGGCCGGTAACCATCGTTATGGATTCAGGATGCCTTGCAAAGGGGAAAAAGGGATGATCTTAAAAATTTCGGGCGAAGTCAATCGCTATTACGTGCAGACCCTTTGCATGGTCTTTTTTCCGGGGGCTACCTTTCCCGAGAACCAAGAAGAGGGCGGGGACGTCCCCACCGTAGAGGTCGCCCTTTGGCGCGAGGGAAATCAACAGCTCGCAAAGGCGAAGATCCTT
>JAZRFI010000003.1:0-5407 GCA_045661285.1 Eubacteriales bacterium
AAGGGTGCACGGGCCTTGCGAGTATCGTGATCCCCGACAAAGTCACAAGCATCGGCGATTGGACGTTCCAAGGGTGCACGAGCCTTGCGGATATCGTGATCCCGGGTAGCGTCACAAGCATCGATGAGTTTGCGTTCAAAGGTTGCACAAGCCTTACGAGCATCGTGATCCCCGATAGCGTCACAAGCATCGGCAAGTCTGCGTTCGAAGGGTGCACGGGCCTTGCGAATGTGACTATCGGGAATAGCGTCAAAAGCATTGGCGCGGGGGCGTTCAAAAACTGCGGCAATATTGTTTCGGCAACGCTTCCTGCCTGGGCATCCGGGGCAATCCCTAAAGACAATTTGCAAACAATCGTTATCCGTGGTGGCACTACCATTAACGAATGGGCGTTCTATCTTTGCAAACAGTTGGTCAGCGTAACCATTGGTAGCAGCGTGACCACGATCGGCACATCTGCGTTCCGCAGTTGCACGGGCCTTACGAGCGTGGTGATCCCCGATAGCGTCACAACCATCGGCTATGCTGCGTTCTCCGATTGCACGAGCCTTACGAGTATCGCGATCCCGGGTAGAGTCACGAGCGTCGGCGAGTATGCGTTCTCCGGTTGCACGAGCCTTGCGGATATCGTGATCCCTAATAGCATCACAAGCATCAGCGAGGGGGCGTTCAAAGGTTGCACGAGCCTTGCGGATATCGCGATCCCCGATAGCGTCACAACCATCGGCTATGCTGCGTTCTCCGGTTGCAAGAGCCTTGCGGGTATCGAGATCTCCGAAAGCGTGACAAGCATCGGCAATTCGGCGTTCTCCGGTTGCACGAGCCTTACGAGCATCGTGATCCCTAATAGCATCACAAGCATCAGCGATGGGGCATTCTCCGCTTGCACAAGCCTTGCGAATATCGTGATCCCCGATAGCGTCACAAGAATCGACGAGTGGGCGTTCTCCGGTTGCGACAGCCTTGCGAATATCGTGATCCCCGATAGCGTCACAAGCATCGGCGAGGGGGCGTTCCGAGGGTGCACGGGCCTTGCGAGCATCGTGATCCCCGATAGCATCACAAGCATCGGCTATTTGGCGTTCTCCGACTGCACGAGCCTTGCGAATATCGTGATCCCCGATAGCGTCACAAGCATCGGCAATTCGGCGTTCAATGGTTGCACGGGCCTTGCGAATATCGTGATCCCTAATAGCGTTACAAGCATCGGCAATTTGGCGTTCTTCGATTGCACGGGCCTTACGAGTATCGTGATCCCTAATAGCGTTACAAGCATCGGCTATCATGCGTTCTCCGGTTGCAAGAGCCTTGCGAGTATCGTGATCCCCGAAAGCGTTGCAAGCATCGACTATAATGTGTTCACTTATTGCCCCTCCTTGACCATCTACTGCGAGGTGGCAAGCCAGCCGGCCGGATGGCATGCGAATTGGAACTATTCTAACCGCCCCGTGGTATGGGGATATACCGGCGATTAAAGCCCCGCCGCAGGAATAAAAAAGAGGAACCGACAAATTTTGTCGGTTCCTCTTTTTCCTTTTGCGATTTATTCGCGCTCGGCGCCCCATACGACGGGCCTCTCCCCAAGATTCCAGTTGCCGTTCCAGCCGTCGGGCTGTTCCTTGGCCTCTACGTAGACCGTAAGCGCGGCGCACCCCGAAAAGGCCAAGGCGTCTATCTCGGTGACCGATTGGGGAATAAAGATCTCCCGAAGCGTGTCGCAATCCATAAACGCCCCCATGCCGATCGCGGTAAGCGTATCGGGCAGGATCAGCTCGGTAAGCGATAGGCACCCCTCAAAGGCGCACGCCCCGATCGCGGTAAGCCCATCGGGCAGGATCACGCTTTCAAGGCTTTCACGGCCGGAGAAGGCGTACTCACCGATCCTCTTTACCCCCTCGGGCACCGAGAAGGCGGTAGTATGAGCGGGAAGGACACAAAGAACGAGGGTCTCTCCGTCGGCCGTATACAGACTTCCGTTATGCGTTTTATAGAAGGCGCCGCCCGCTTCTACGGTAACCGAAGCAAGGGCCGGGCAATCCGAAAGGGCGGTAATCGAAATCGTTCGAACCGAAGCGGGAAAAGACACCACGGCAAGCGACGTACAGCCCGAAAAGGCCCCGTCGCCAAGCGAAGCAAGGGCGCGGGCAGGGGTAAGATCGATCGCTTCAAGACTTACGCACCCCTCGAAAGCGGTTTCCCCGATCTCTTCCAGCAAGGGGGGGATCTCAAGCTCCGAAAGCGCCGCGCAAAGCGCAAACGCGCCGTAGCCGATCGCGGTAAGAGACGCGTTTTGGCCAAAGCTTACCGCTTCAAGCTCCGCGCAGCCGCAAAAGGCCATTTGCTCAATGGACGTGACCGATGCGGGGATACGGATCTCACGAAGCGCCGTACAACCCTCAAAGGCGCGCTCCTCAATCGCGCTCAGAGAAGAAGGAAGCGTGACAGAAGAAAGGCTCTCGCACCCCGAAAAGGCATAATCCCCGATCGAGGTAAGCGTGCCCCCATCGGCAAAGGTGACCGACGAGAGGGAGAGACACTCGGCAAACGCGCTGCCCTCCATTTCGGTGACCGAAGCGGGGACGGTTACCGAGGTAAGCGACGCGCACCCTGCAAACGCGCTGTTTCCGATAAAGGCAAGCGAAGAAGGAAGCGTAAGGCTTGCAAGATCCTCGCAGTTCAAAAAGGCACTGCTCCCGATCTTTTGAAGCGTTTGGGGAAAACGGATCCGCGATAGGCTTTCGCACTCCTCAAAGGCGCCCGCCTCAATGGCGGTCAGCCCCTCGGGCAGAGAGATCTCTTCGATATTTTTACAGTAAGCAAAGGCCCCCTCGGCGATCACCGTGCCGCCGGTTATAGTTACCTTTTTCAAGGAAGAGGGGATCCTCTCGGTGCTTTCCGCGGTATGCGTGCCCGTGCCGAATACGTGGCCGAAATAGGCGTTATGCAACGAGCCATCCCAAAATTCCCCAACGAAGGGTAGGGTGATCTCTTCCACCGCGGTGCAGTTTTCAAACACCCCGCTCCAGATTTCGGTCACCGGCTTTCCCAGGTAGGTCTTCGGCACGACGATGCTTTCGACCTCAACGTTCCCCTCAAAGCCAACGACCTTATAGCCGTTCCCCTCGTTGTTCTCCACGATGAGGAGCCCCTCGGTGTATTCGGCGGTATCGCACAAGGCGCACACACCGTTCTCCCATTGGTGTCTGCATTCGCCCCCGGGCAGCTGAAAGCACCCCGTTAAAAGAAGGGTGCAGCCAATCAGAATAAAGAAAAGAAGAAGCGCTGTTTTTTTCATCGTTTTTCTCCTTGTTGGGTTCGGTTTGCTTCATTATAGCATACGGCGATGGTTTTTTCAAGAAGCGCCCTCGGCTTTCCTTGCATAAGCGCCGCCCTGCGGCGCATACTAAACAAAAACCAAGGAGGGCAAAAAAATGGAAAACGATACCGTAAAGCTTTTGCGTGAATGTGACGCGGGCATTAAAATGGGGGTCGCCTCGATCGACGAGGTCTACGACCGTGTCAAAAACCAAGATATGAAGGAGATTCTGAACGCCTCGAAGGACGAGCACGAGGTCCTGCGCGAGGAGATGGGGCGGCGCCTTTCGGAGGTAGGGGATAACGGCAAAGAGCCGAACCCCATCGCCAAGGGTATGTCCTATATCAAGACCAATATGAAGATGATGGCCGACCCCTCGGACGCAACCGTCGCTGATCTGATGACCGACGGATGCCACATGGGCATTAAGTCGCTTTGCCGCTATCTGAACCAATACGCGGCGGCCGACGAAGGCTCGAAGGATCTGTGCCGCCGTTTGGTCAAGGTAGAGGAAGACCTGGCCGAAAGCCTGCGCGTATATCTTTAAAAGCAAAAAGAGCAGAAAGGTCTGCTCTTTTTTGTTTGTAATGTTTTCTTTACGATTTCAAGATATTTAGGATCGTATCAAGCTCCTTCATCTCGTCGCTGTTCGGCTCGATCTTGGCCCTGATCTCCTCGGCCATTTGGAGCAGCAGAGGGAGGTTTCCCTCCTTCGGCTCGCCGTAGAGGCGGTAGGCGCTGTCGTGGTAGATGTTTTGAAGCGTTTCTTCCGAAAGCTTGATGCTTTGGTAGGGGTAGCCGACGTAATCGTGCGAGCCTTCCTCTTCAAAGAAGTTATGCAGCACCGTCGGGCGGATGCAATCGCCCTCCACGTCAAAATCGTCCGACCCGTAGAGGATGCGGTCGCCGTATTTTTCAAAGATCGGCAGCCAGATGTCAAGATGCTCGCATATATGCACGATCTCCATGCACGCGGGGGTGGTATCAAGGCGGGCGTTGGGGTAACGCTCAAAGAACGAAGCGACCCGCTCGGGGCGGTAGCTGAAAAAGCCGAAGTGCGCGAGAACCAGCTTCATTTTCGGGTGCTTATCCATCATATCGAATACCGCCTTATGGTATTCGTCGAATTTCGGCTTATCGGGCCCTTGATACCAGCCGTGGGCCAAAGCGTAAGGATCCATCTTGCTCTTATCCCACATCTCCTCGGGGCTGCCCATATGCAAAAGGACGGGAAAGCCGCTCTCCTCCAAATAATCAAAGAGCGGGTCGTACACAGGATGGCTTGGAAAGCGCCCCATCTCAAAAACCGTTCCCGCGATCCCCTCCAGCATTTTCAGCCCGTCAAAGCCCGCCTCGCGAAAGCGCTTGGCCTGCTCAACGTAGGAGGCCGCCTGCTCCTCAAGTGTCAGAGAAAGATCGTGCGAAAGGCACGCATAGGCGTACGAGGGGATGCGAAGAAGCTTTTTAAGCGCCATACCCGTAAGGTTTTGCAAGCGGGGGTAGAGCGTTCTTCCCTCGTAGCCAAGAGAAGGGTTCCCCATGCATATGATATTCCATTCGTCGGCCTCGGCCTGCAAAATGCGGGCGCTTTCGAGGATGCCCGTCTTTTTCCCGAAATGAAAGTGGTTATCCCACTTCGGTCTGCTTTTTTCAAACGTTGTCTTCATACCCCCTTCAGCCGATGATCGGCTGCAGCTCCTTTTCAATTTTCAAAAATTCCTCTTTTTCAAGCTCGCTTCCGTCCAAGAAGACCTGCGCCCTTACTTCCTCAACGAGGCGCGAAAGCGGCTCTTTTTTAAAGGGCTTCGGCTCGCCAAGCAGGCGGTAGGCGTTATCGTTAAGGATCAAGCGGCTTTTTTCCTCGGGCAACGCAAGCCCCCGATAGGGATAACCGACGTAATCGAACGTCTCGTCGCTCTTCCCGAAGAAGTTGCGAAGCAGCGTGGGGCGCAGATAGTCGGTCTTGCCGTTGTATGAGTCGGTGCCGAAGATGATGCGGTCGGCATACTGCAAAACGAACTCCCTTGCCTCCTCGTAAATATTCGAAAGGTGGTAAAGCTCGTGCGGGCCGGGGGTGACGTCGATCATGGT
>JAZRFI010000004.1:0-5754 GCA_045661285.1 Eubacteriales bacterium
CGGGGTCCGCGAGAGACACGGGATCCAACAACAGAAAAGGGCACGCGGTGAAACGCCCCTTTTTCTGTTGGTGGACCCGGTGGGGATCGAACCCATGACCTCAGCGTTGCGAACGCTGCGCTCTCCCAGCTGAGCTACGAGCCCTTGTAAAGCATATTTATTTTATCATAAAAATTCGGTTTGTCAAGACATTTTTTCGATTTTTCAAAAACTGTTGAAAATATATTTTAGTTATGGTATAATTGTATATAGTTTTCTTATCGTACACACCATTTTTAAAAGGAGTTTTTTATGGAAACCGTTCATCACGCAATATCCTCTAAAAATGTGCGCTTACTGATCTTTATGCTGCTTGATGCTGTATGCGTCACCCTTTCTATGCTGTTAGCCTCGCTTTTGTGGGGTAACGACCTCTCGGTCTTTCTCTCGATTTTGACCGACGAGTGGTACTTTCTCGTAGGGACGCTTGCGTTTATGTATCTCATCTACACGCCCCTGCACCTATACCGCTTTCATCTGCCGTCCTTCGGGATCCCCGAGGCGCTTCGCGTTTGCTTGGCCACCTTTCTTTTGACCGTGTGCGATCTCCTTTACGTTCTCCTTTATCGGGGAACGGCGTTGGATTGGCGCTTCCCCTTGCTTTTTGGCGGCGTCCTTCTGATCGCATCGGGAATCGGGCGCTCCTCCAAGCGGATCGCGGCTCTTCTTTACCACCGCTTTGTTTTAGAGCAGACCGAGGGAGAGCGGACCATGATTGTCGGCGCGGGAAAAGCCGGGGCGGTTCTGCTTCGCGAGATGCAAACCTCCACTCATTTGTCCATTTCCCCCGTTTGCTTTGCAGATGATGACGATTATTTGCAAAACTCCTTTATCGGAAACGTGCCTGTCGCCGGCACCACCGCCGATATTCCGAAGCTCGTGCAAAAATATAACGTAAAAAAGATTGTTATCGCGATGCCCACGGCGAAAAAATCCGATATCAAGCGTATCCACGATATTTGCTTAAAGACCAAACGTCCCGTACAGATCGTGCCCGGAATTTACCAGCTGGTAAATGGGCAGGTTTCGGTCACCTCTCTTCGTGACGTCGACGTTTCCGACCTTCTCGGGCATGAGCAGACCACCATCGATATTGACCAGATCATCGGTTATATTGAAGGAAAAACGGTTATGGTCACGGGGGGCGGTGGTTCGATCGGCAGTGAGCTTTGCCGTCAGATCGCCTCTCACAAGCCGAAAAAGCTGATCATTCTCGATATTTACGAGAACAATTGCTACGATATTCAGCAAGAGCTTTTGCGCAAATATCCCGATCTTTCGCTCCTGGCCCTTATTGCCAGCGTGCGCGACGAAAATAAGATCAACCAGATCTTTGATACCTACCGTCCCGACATCGTTTTTCATGCGGCGGCGCATAAGCACGTTCCCTTGATGGAGACCTCGCCGACCGAAGCGATCAAGAACAACGTCTTCGGTACGCGCAACGTAGCCACGGCTGCCGACCGCTACGGCGTGAAGCGCTTCGTGATGATCTCGACCGACAAGGCGGTCAACCCCACCAACATCATGGGCGCGACCAAGCGTATCTGTGAAATGATCGTGCAAACGATGGGCCGCCACTCCAAGACCGAATTCGTGGCGGTACGCTTTGGAAACGTTTTGGGCTCCAACGGCTCGGTCATTCCGCTGTTCCGCCGTCAGATCGCCGAAGGAGGCCCCGTTACCCTTACCCACCCCGATATCATTCGCTATTTTATGACCATTCCCGAGGCGGTCTCGCTGGTCCTTCAAGCGGGCGCCTACGCCAAGGGGGGCGAGATCTTCGTCCTCGATATGGGAGAGCCGGTCAAAATCTACGACCTCGCTTATAACCTTATCAAGCTTTCGGGCTACAAGCCGAACGAGGACATTGAGATCAAGATCACCGGTCTTCGCCCCGGCGAAAAGCTGTTTGAAGAGCGCTTGATGGCTGAGGAGGGTCTGCAAAAGACCGAGAACGAGCAGATTTCGATCGGTAAGCCCTTGGAGATCGACGAGGAAAAGCTTGCGGCTACCTTGGACAAGCTCAAGAAAGCGGCGTATGACGATTCGCCTGAGCTTCGCCCGCTGGTCAAGGAGCTCGTTCCCACCTTTCAATATCAATAAGAAAACGAAATAAACCCAAAGAGGCCTATTATGAATAAGCAAAATAACACGATGCTTTGCGATTTTTACGAGCTGACGATGGCAAACGGCTATCATCAGCTGGGCAAAGCAGATGAGATCGCCTATTTTGACGTTTTCTTCCGCCAGATTCCCGACGGGGGCGGCTTCGCCATCGCCGCAGGGCTGGAGCAGGTGATCTCGTATATCAAGGAGCTGCATTTTACCGACGAGGACATCGCCTTTCTTGAAAGCAAGGGATGCTTCTCGAAGGAGTTTCTCGAAACGCTTCGCCACTTCCGCTTTACGGGGGATATTTACGCGATGCCCGAGGGCACGCCCATCTTCCCCGGCGAGCCGATCTTGACCGTGCGCGCTCGCGCGGCCGAAGCGCAGTTTATCGAAACCTATATCCTTTTAGCGCTAAACCACCAATCACTTATCGCCACCAAGGCCAACCGCATCGTGCGGGCGGCAGGCGGGCGTCCGGTTGCCGAATTCGGCTCTCGCCGCGCCCAGGGGGCAGACGGCGCTTCTCTTGGCGCGCGCGCAGCCTTTATCGGCGGCTGCTCCTCGACCGCATGCACGATCAGCGACCGCGATTACGGTATTCCCGCGACCGGGACCATGGCTCACTCGTGGGTGCAGATGTTTGATTCCGAGTACGAAGCCTTCCTTTCCTATTGCCGTATGTATCCCAACAACGCAACGCTTCTCGTCGATACCTACGACGTTTTGAAGAGCGGCGTACCGAACGCCATTCGTGCTTTTTCGGAGTGTGGGATCACGAAGGGCGGTATCCGCTTGGATTCGGGCGATATCGCGTATCTGACCAAAATGGCCCGAAAGATGCTGGATGCGGCGGGGCTTACCGATATTAAGATTGTAGTGTCCAACTCGTTGGACGAAAATATCATCCGCGATATCATTGCCCAAGGGGCGCAGATCAACGCCTTTGGGGTAGGCGAGAGACTGATCACCGCGAAGAGCGATCCCGTATTCGGCGGCGTTTATAAGCTTTGCGCCAAGGAAAACGAAAAGGGGGAGATCATCCCGAAGATCAAGATCAGCGAAAACGCCGCCAAGATCACCAATCCCCATTTCAAAAAGGTATACCGCATCTTTGATAAAAACAACGGCATGGCGATCGCCGATCTTATCACGGTACACGACGAGATCGTGGACGAAAGCCAACCGCTTGAGCTGTTCGACCCCAAGGAGACCTGGAAAAAGAAGACCGTGACCGACTATTACGCCAAGGCGCTTCTCGTGCCGATCTTCAAGGACGGGGAATGTGTATATACCTCGCCCTCGGTCAAAGAGATCCAATCCTATTGCCGCGAACAGGTCGCCACGCTTTGGGAGGAGGTTCGCCGCTTTGAGAACCCCCACCGCTATTACGTAGACCTTTCCAAAAAGCTCTGGGATATCAAGCACGAGCTGCTTGAAAAGAAGGGGCGTAACGATTAATAAAAAAGAAAAGAACCGTTTCGGTTCTTTTCTTTTTGCTTGTTTTTGTAAACAAAACATTTTATTTCAAAACCTCGGCAATCAGCCTTTCAAGGCCGCCGTAATCAGCTGCCCCAAGCTTGGCCGAAAGGTCAAGGCGGCGACAGCGCTCAAGAATCGCGCCGAGCGAAGACGAGCTTTTTCCCGCAAGGGCGCGCAGATACAGCTTCATTTTATACTCGTGCATCCCCGTCTTTTCACGGATCGCATCGGGGGAAAGCCCCTCCTCACGCAAAAGCGCCACGGCGTAAAGGTCGCAAAAAACACGAAAGACCGAGCCAAAGATCATCGTTGGCTCTTGGCGGCGGTTCTTCATATCCCGCAGATTTTCATAAGCCAAGGCCGCGTTACCCGAAAGAATGGCGTTGGAAAGCCCGAAGGCATCTGCCTCAAAGGTCGAAGCCGAGACCGCCGTAATATCCGAAACCGAAAGCTCGGCGCGGCCGTTTGCGTGGCAATAGGCCGAAAGCTTTTCGATCTCACAGGAAAGCGTATCCATGCTATGCCCCACGCGGGCAAGCAGGGCTTCGGCCGTTGCTTTCGTGCAAAGAAGCTTTTCTTTTTCAAAATGTCGTAAGATCCAGTTGATCAGCTGCGCGTCGGTAGACGGGGGAAACCACACGATATCGATAAACTCGGAAAGAGCGGTATACCGGCTTGACGGGCGCTTTGGATAATTGCCGAACTGCAGTTTTCCCTCCTCGGCGTAAAAAACGAGGGTAACGCCTTCAAAGCTATCCTGTTCCTCACAAAGCTCACGAAGCTTTTGAAGATCCTCCGCCTTCATTTTATCAAAATCGCAAAGATGCCACTCAACAAGCTTTTCCTCGGCAAAGACCGGGGGGGTCTTTAAGGCGTCGCTAAGGCGCCCGAAATCGATCTCATTCCCCTCAAAGCGGATATGGTTAAAGGGGGCAAGCCCCTCGTCGGAAACCAGACGGCTGCGGATCGAGGAAAGATAATACCGCTTTAAGTATTCCTCTTCGCCCGCCAGGATCATAAAGGGGATACGGTCGCCTTTTAGGACCTTTTTCAGTTCTTCAACCGTCATTCTTTTCTCCCTTCGGGGTCGCGATCAGGCAAAAATCGACCTCTCGCTCAGCCTCGCCCAACACCATCCGATAAACGAGGCGCAGGACCAGCTCTCCTTCTTTTTCGGTAACGGCGCATGCTTTAGTCAGGATGACCGCCCTAAATTCCACGCCCCCCGCGTAATACAGCGTTTCGCTTTTCTCGTTTTCGGCAAAGCGGGCGCGAAACAAAACGCCCTCTCCCCGTCGCTCTAACGAAACGGCGTTTGGAAGAAGCGTTAAGCGGCAGGCGACCGTGCCGTTTTCATCCTTTTCAAGATACGAAACGACCCGCGCGCCGTTTTGGGTAAACAAGCGCCCCGATGCCGAAAGAACGATTTCTTCTTCGCCCGCGATACGGCTTTGTACCCGTATTTGTATACTTCCGTCCTTCATACTCTCTCCAAAAAAGGGAGCCAACGGCTCCCACTTTTTTTAATGATGATACGCTTCGCGCCAGGAAAGGTCACCGCGGTCAAGCGCCATAACGAGCACCTCGGCCGTACCGATGTTGGTCGCAACGGGAACCGTATGCACGTCGCAAAGCCGCAGGATCTCGCTTCTGCCCTCTTGGATATAGATCGAGGGCTCGGTATCCTTGAAATCGAAAACGAGATCGATCTCATCGCAGGCGATACGGGCGGCGATCTGCTCGCTTCCGCCGTCTCCCCCCGACATCAGCATCTCAATATCCAGCCCCGTCGCGTCGTGAATATATTTTCCGGTTACGCTGGTGGCGCACAGATGATGACGCGACAGAATACCGCAATAGGCGATGCAGAACTGTGCCATCAATTCTTTTTTCGAGTCATCCGCGATAATCGCAATTTCCATTTCGTCATCCTCCTTTATGTTCGCCCTTACAAAACAGGGTACTTTATTATACAACATAAAAACGAAAAAGTCAATCGTCTTACAAAGATTTCTCGAACGCCAAAAATTCCCGTTTCCCGCAAAATTCCCGCGACTTTCTCTTATACCCCCTTGCCTTTTTCGCATTTTTATTGTATAATTATCGTGTTAATACGAACAA
>JAZRFI010000005.1:0-4087 GCA_045661285.1 Eubacteriales bacterium
GCGGAGGGCGGCCAAACGGTCACGCGTGATGGCGCCGAGGCAACGAACACCGAGACCCGGGCCGGGGAACGGCTGACGGTAGACCATCGCGTGCGGCAGGCCAAGAGCCTCACCAACGACACGAACCTCGTCTTTATAAAGAAGCTTAACCGGCTCAACCAGCTCAAACTTCATATCCTCGGGCAGACCGCCGACGTTATGGTGAGCCTTCACGCCCTTGCTTTCCAGAATATCGGGGTAAATGGTTCCCTGAGCCAAGAATTCGATGCCTTGGAGCTTTCGGGCTTCTTCGTCAAAGACCTTGATAAACTCGCCACCGATGATCTTGCGCTTACGCTCGGGCTCTTCGACGCCCGCCAAAAGATCCAAGAAACGGTCGGTCGCATCGACGTAAACGAGGTTGGCGTTCAGCTGATTTTGGAATACTTCGATGACCGCCTCGCTCTCGCCCTTTCTCATCAAGCCGTGATTGACGTGCACGCTGACGAGCTGACGGCCAACAGCCTTGATAAGCAACGCGGCAACGACCGAGGAATCGACCCCGCCCGAAAGGGCGAGCAGAACCTTTTTATCACCGATCTGCGCGCGAAGGGCGGCAACCTGCTCTTCAATAAACGCGTCGGCCAAGGCCTTGGTCGTAATTCTTACCATGCTATCGGGTCTTTTATTGCTATCCATATATGTTTTTTCCTCCCAGAATAAAATACGTATTAAGGCATAGGGGTAAGCGCCTTTTTGGCTTCTTCGGCGTTCACCTTGTCAAGAAAGCTTACCCATTTCACGGCGATGCGCCGATCGGGCAGGGGCTGCATGCAATAAAGCTTGTTTTCGTAATAAACGTCAAAATGATGCGAGACCGTAACCGGGAATCCAAGCCCCGAAAGCTTTAACGTAAAGGAAAGTGGCTTGCCGAACACCTCGCCGTTAAAGGAAAAGCTCTCTCTTGTCAGGGTCATCTCGCCACCCCCCGCATCGTCTTTCATATCGCCCTTTTCATCAGGGCTTCCGACCGTAACGACACTTTTTAAGGGGGTATCAAGATCTAAGCACGCTTCCTGCCAACGGTACCAAGCGTCGATCGAAGCAAAGGGGGCACCCGTAAGGGTGTAATCACGGTTAAGCGTGCAGGAAAAGCCACAATCGCAAAAGATCTTTCCGCCCTTGGCGCCGATCGTCCCCTCTTTTTGGCAGACGGGACAGCGGTAAAGGATACCGTCGACCCCCGCCGAGATATCGCGGCAACGGTAGGTCTGCCCCGCCATCGCCCGCTCGTCGTTATGGCAGAGCGCCTCTTCAAGGCGGCATCGGATCTCTTCGACCGAAAGGCCCTTCAGCTCGTTTTCTTCAAAAAGAAGGCTGGTTTCCACGCGGATCTTACCGACGCGGGGATATTTCCCCCATTTCGGGAAGGTGAGATACGCCCCGTTGTTAACCACCTTATAGACGGGCACACCCAAACGGGCGACCATATCGGCCGTCCCTTCTATAAGCGGAAGCGACTGCCCCCAGCAGGAAAGACGCCCTTCGGGAAAGAGAACGACAACGTTCCCCTCGCGCATAGCGCGGCGGATATTCAGAACCGTACTGATATCCTTGGTAAACATCCGCTTGGGAATGATATGAACGAAGGATAGAAGACGGCGAAAAAGCGGCTTGGCAAGGACGTGGGCGCTGGCAACGTAGTTCGGCCGCGCGGGATATAGCGCGACCCCGATGATAAACGGGTCGCATATCGCGGTATGCGGGCAAAGCACGAGGGCGGGCCCCTTTATCGCTTTGACGCCTTTTTTTACAAAAGAGGCGCGATAGCGAAGGCGATACCAGGGATAAAGAACCAAGAAGGCGAAAAACCAAAGAAGGCGGGAAGGCTTTCCTATTTTTTTATCTTCTCTTTTTTTCATACCGTACAACGCCGTCCATACTACTATTTAATAAAAACAGTATAACACTATTATGTATCTTTTTCAAGGGGAAAGGCAAAGTTTTTCATCAAAATCCGTGTTTTTTCTTTCACTCTTTTTCGGCTTATCGGTTGACATTTCGGCGCTTTGGGTTTAAAATAAAAACAATCAGTAAAACAAGAATTAGGAGACGCTTATGAACCTTTTCTTTTTGGGGGATTCGACGGTAGACGCCAAATATCCCGATAAGTATTATCCGCAAATGGGTTGCGCTTACCGCTTTGGAGAGCATTTTACCCCCGACGTTACCGTAAAGGACCATGCCGTTGGCGGCTATAGCCTGCGCGCCCTGATCTGCGGAGAAAAGCCCGACTTCACCCGTGAAAACTTTGATACGACGGTAGATGCGGGAAGCTGGTTCGGCCGTATGCTCCCCCTCGTCGAAAAGGGCGACTGGGTCATCATCGGCTCTACCTCCCCGAACGATTCCGGCCAATGGCATTACGACAAATATTACATCCGCGAAGAGGATGGGACGGTAACATTCGTTGAGAAGGATACCCCCGGCGCCTCGCTGTTCACCTTTAAGGCGACGATCCCCGAATATATCTCGCTCGTTAAGTACGTCTGCCGCTTGCTGAAAGAAAAAGGGGCGAATATCATTCTTATGACCAACGAAGCCCTGACCGACTTTGATAAGGAAAGTGGCCGCTATATCCCCTGCGAGCGCTATCAAGTCTACGAGGATACCAAAAAACAGATCGCCGAGGAAGAGGGGCTTTATTATCTGGACGTAGGTAAATACGTTCGCGAGGTGATCTATCCCCGTATGACGATCGACGAAATGCAAAAGCGCTATCATATGAACAAGACCTCTCTTACCCGCTTTTATCGCGAGGAAGGGATCCTTGGTAAGGCGCAGTGTGATCACGTAAAGGAAACGCCGAAGCCCGCCGATAACGTACACCTGAATACCGACGGCGCTCTTATGATCGGCAACGCGATCATCGACTGTCTTTTAGCCTCCGATTGCCCCTTGAAGGAAAAGGTGGTTGCAAACGCGCTTGTCCGCGTACCGAAGAACGGCAACTTCGCCTTTTACCGCAAGGCCGAGGCGGATGAGGTCATCACCGCCGAAAGCCGCGTTGGATCTGCCACCCTCTTTAGCGAGATCACGGCCAAAGCCGGGGAAAGCTTTACGATCCGTTGCGTGACCGACGAAAAGCTTTCGGAAGAAATGCCCTTTACCCTGCGTGTAGAAGGGGCGAACGGTCTGACGGTGACCCCTTATCGATTGGAGGAAAAAGAGGGAGCTTACCTTCCCGCGTCGCCCGCCGATGGGATCCTGAAACCCGGCGCCGCGCACCTTTCCTTCTCTGTAAAGATTGATGAAGAAGCCCCCAAGGGTGTTCAAAGCATCTCTCTGATCCTTGCCGGAAACGCCTTCTCTTTGCGCGTTATTTTTGATCTCACCATCGAATAACGTAAACCTAACATAACAAAAAGGCGAATTCTTGAAATTCGCCTTTTTCGTTTTTTGCAATTGTTTTTTCGTATCAAGAGAGGCGGAAGGCAAAGGGAAGCAGCTCGGAAAGTTTCTTCTCAACAATCTCTTCACCCCTCATCAAAAGAACCGTAAAATCCTCCCCCGCGAACTCGCAAAGCACCTGACGGCAGACCCCGCAAGGGAAACAGGGGGCGTTTTCTTCTCCCCCCACGATCGCGATTGCCGAAAACGCGCGCTTCCCCGCGGCAACGGCGGCGAAAAGGGCGGTCCGCTCGGCGCATACGGTGGCGGAATAGGAGCTGTTTTCGATATTAACGCCGGTATAGATCTCCCCGTCACGGCACAGAAGGGCCGCCCCGACCGAAAAGCGGGAATAGGGGGCATAGGCCTTCTTTTTCGCTTCAAGGGCCAATGAGATCAGCTTCTTCTTTATTTCTTCATTCATCGTCATTTTCCTCTTGCTTTTGGCGTTTTGCTTGCTCGGTCGCTTCACGAAGAGCGGCAAGAAAGTCGCCGTCCGCTTCCAGCCGCACGGCAAAGGGGCGCCCGTCCTCTTCACCATAAAGGATCTGAAAGCTTTTGGGCGAAAGCGTTGCCATATACGAATATTTGGCAGAGGTCGACCGAAAGCGCGCAAGCGCGGCTTTTCCCTCTTCGCTTTCTTCCTTGTCACCCTCGG
>JAZRFI010000006.1:0-4452 GCA_045661285.1 Eubacteriales bacterium
CCCGCTTGGCCTCGGACTTTTCCCTATCTTTTCACCGCGCTTTCCGGCGCCGTCGGCTTTGCCTGGAAGGCGGGGATCGCCGCCGAGATCCTGATGACCTCAACCCCCATTACCTCGATTGGAAAAAACATTTATTTTGCCAAGGCCTACATGCTGACCGAGGAGGTGTTCGCATGGACGGCGGTGGTGATCCTCCTCAGCCTTTGCATTGAGTGGCTTGTAAAGTTATTTTTACGATATACGAAGGATATTCGCAAAAATGAGTCAATTAATCCTACATGATCTGGAAAAACGCTACGGGGAAAGAATCCTTTTTTCGGGGCTTTCTTATACCTTTTCCGAACCCGGGCTTTATCTCGTTCGCGGGAAGAGCGGATGCGGAAAAACGACGCTTTTGCGTATGATCGCAGCCTTGGATACCGATTATACGGGAAGCATTACGGGTGGTGGGCTTGACCGTTGCTCGTTCGCGTTTCAGGAGCATCGCCTTTTCCCGTGGCTTGACGCGCTGACGAACGTTTCCGTCGTCTTGGGCGAAGAAAAAGAAAAAAAGGAAGAGTACCGCAAGGCGGCCGAGGAGGCGCTTCTTTCGGTCGGCTTTTCGCGCGAGGATTTTTCGAAGCGCCCCGCGGCCCTTTCGGGCGGTATGAAGCAGCGCGTGGCCTTGGCGCGCGCTTTTGTTGCCGAGCGACCGATCCTTCTGCTCGACGAGCCCGATAAGGAGCTGGACCAAGAGCTGCGCCAAAGGCTTTACGACCGCATCCTGCAAGCCGCCGAAAAGCAGACGGTTTTATTGGTCTCGCATGCAGACGAAGCGCTCCTGCCCCCCGCTTGCGGCATTATTACCTTAATGAATCACAAAAAAGGCTCTTGACTTTTTTTTGCCCCCGTGCTATAATGGGGCGACAAAAGCGATGACGGAAAGAGTAACCGTACCTCCCCTTTCAGAGAGAGAAGCACCCGGCTGAAAGCTTCTTACGTGGGAATACGGCGAAGACCCCTCCCGAGCTGCGCGCCGAAAGAACAGTAAGCGTTGCCGTTCTCCACGTTACGGAAGAAAAGTGAAAAATCAAGGTGGAACCGTGCCTTCCCGCACCCTTGGAAACAATTCTTTTTGTTTCGGGGTGCTTTTGTTTTATATTTTCAATCGAGATAGGAGAAAAATGATGAAGGTTATCAACGCAAAGGGGCTCAGCTACGAGCCCGCGGTCGAAGAAGAGCTGCATATTCTGCGCCACACGGCCGCCCACATTCTGGCACAGGCGATCAAGCGCCTCTACCCCGAGGCCAAATTCGCCTACGGTCCTGCCAACGAAAAGGGCTTCTATTACGACGTAGATCTTGGCGACCGTAAGGTTTCGGACGAGGATATCGCCACGATCGAGGCCGAGATGAAAAAGATCGTGAAGGAAAACCTTCCCTTAAAGCCCTTCGTGCTTTCGCGCGAGGAGGCGCTGAAGCTGATGGAGGAAAGAGGCGAGATCTACAAGGTCGAGCATATCGGCGATCTTCCCGAGGATGCCGAGATCAGCTTCTTCCAGCAGGGCGATTATATCGATATGTGCGTCGGCCCGCACCTTTGCTACACCAAGGCCTTAAAGGCCTTTAAGCTGCTTGGTCAGTCGGGCGCTTATTGGAAGAACGACAAAAACAACAAGATGCTGACCCGTATCAAGGGTACCGCCTTTAAGACCCAGCAGGAGCTTGACGATTACTTAAAGCTTTTGGAAGAGGCCGAGCGCCGCGACCACCGCCGTATCGGTAAGGAGATGAAGCTGTTTATGATGGCCGATGAGGCCCCCGGCTTCCCCTTCTTCCTTCCGAAGGGTATGCTGGTGAAGAACGCCCTGATCGAATATTGGAGAGAGATCCACACGAGAGAAAACTACGTTGAGATCTCTACCCCGCTTATCATGACCCGCCAGCTCTGGGAAACCAGCGGCCACTGGGATCATTATAAGGACAATATGTATTCGACCACCATCGACGAGGATACCTTCTGCGTTAAGCCGATGAACTGCCCCGGCGGCGTTATGGTCTACCGAAACGATCTGCACAGCTATCGCGACCTGCCGATGCGCGTCGGTGAGCTGGGGCTCGTTCACCGCCACGAGCTGAAGGGCGCCCTGCACGGTCTTTTCCGTGTGCGTTGCTTCACCCAGGACGACGCCCATATCTTTATGCGCCGCGGGCAGATCACCGACGAGATCGTCGGCGTTGTTAACCTTATCAACGAGGTCTATACGAAATTCGGCTTCAAGTACGCCGTTGAGCTTTCGACCCGCCCCGAAAACAGCATGGGCAGCGACGAGGACTGGGCAGCCGCAACCGAAGGGCTGAAGACCGCCCTTGAAAAGCTGGGTCTACCCTACACGATCACCGAGGGCGACGGCGCCTTCTACGGCCCGAAGATCGACTTCCACCTCGAAGACTCGATCGGCAGAACCTGGCAGTGCGGAACCGTACAGCTTGACTTCCAGATGCCGCTCAACTTCGGCTTGGAATACACCGACGAGAACAACGAAAAGCAACGCCCCATCATGGTCCACCGCGTTTGCTACGGCTCGATCGAGCGCTTTATCGGCATTCTGACCGAGCATTACGCCGGTAAGTTCCCCGCTTGGCTCGCCCCGACGCAAGCCAAGGTCCTTTTGGTTTCCGATAAATGCGCCGACTACGGAAAAAAGGTCTACGAAATGCTCCGTAACGCCGGAATCCGCTGCGAGCTGGATAACCGCAATGAAAAGATCGGTTATATGATCCGTGAGGCGCAGGTTGTTGACCGCGTTCCTTACATGGTCATTATCGGGCAGAAGGAAGCCGAAGAGGGAACCGTTTCTATCCGTTTGCGCGACACGACCGAAAATATTACGATGACCCCCTCGGAATTCATCGAAAAGCTGAAGAAGGAGATCGGCGAGCGCGTTTGCTGATCAACTCACCCAAAATAAGGAAAGCCCGCGTGTTATCTTCAAATAGAGCACGCGGGCTTTTCTTTTGGCTTTGAGCTATTCAAAAATTATTCAAAAAATATGCCCTAAAAACTTGACAAAAAAAGCCGTAAATGGTATTATATTAATAATTTGTTGCAAAAACTTACATTTGCGCGAATGGAAAACACAAATTTTGAAAGGAACACGCTATGTCTATCAAAAAGAACACGCTTGTCAAGCTGATAGCGATCGGGGTACTTCTCGTTGCTGTTATCGTGCTTGCCGCCGTATTGCGGACCAACGAAGACGGGGCGGATTCGATGTATTTCGCCACCTTTATGTCGCTGGTCCCCCCCATCATCGCCATTGCCCTGGCGCTGGTCACCAAGGAGGTTTATTCTTCCCTCTTTATCGGTATCGTCGCCGGCGCGCTCTTCGCCGCCAACTATAACCCCGTAAAGGCTATGGACGTCGTGGTCTCCGACGGGCTTATCGGCGCCGTTGAGGCCCAGGCCGGTATCTTCGTTTTCCTCGTCGTTCTCGGCATCATGGTCGCCCTTATCAACAAGGCGGGCGGCAGCCGCGCCTTCGGCGAATGGGCTAAGGATCATATCAAGACCAAGGTTGGCGCGATGCTTGCCACCTTTGCGCTTGGTGTTCTGATCTTTATCGACGACTATTTCAACTGCCTGACCGTCGGCTCGGTTATGCGTCCGCTTACCGATTCGCATAAGATCTCGCGCACTAAGCTCGCCTATCTTATCGTCGCGACGGCCGCCCCCTTTTGCATGGTCGCGGCCATTTCCTCTTGGGCCGCCGCCGTTAACGAATTCACCCCCGAGGGGTATGACGGGCTGGCGCTTTTCATCAGCGCGATTCCTTACAACTACTATTCGCTTCTGACGCTTGTCTTCATCGTCGCCATCGCCTTCATGGGCTTTGACTACGGCAAAATGGCCGGCTTTGAGATCAAGGCGCAGGGCGGCGAGCTGGGCGTTCTGCCCGGCGAGGTCGAGGAAGAGGATACCTCCGCCCCCAAAAAGAGCGTTTGGGATCTCATTCTGCCGATCATCGTTCTGATCGTTGCTTGCGTACTGGCCCTGCTTTACGTCGGTGAGATGTTCACCGCGGACAGCGACTACTACATGGATTTCGCGGGCGCCTTCGGAAACACCGACGCAACGGTTGCCCTTCCCTGGGGTAGCATCATCGCCCTCGTCTTTACGATTGCCTACTACGTTATCCGCCACAAGGTTACGAACGGCGAAGCCGGCATTGATTTCGAGCTTTCGATGAAGGCCATCCCCCAAGGCTTTATCGCCATGGTTCCCGCTATCCTCATTCTGACCTTCGCGACCGGTCTGAAGAACGTAACCGGCCTGCTCGGCTCCGACGCCTTCATTCAGAACGCGCTGGCCGAGGCCGAAACGCTGCAGAAGTTCCTGCCCGCCATCATCTTCCTGGTTGCGTGCCTTTTGGCCTTTGCGACCGGTACCTCGTGGGGCACCTTCGGCATCCT
>JAZRFI010000007.1:0-2903 GCA_045661285.1 Eubacteriales bacterium
ACATGGCTACGATCCGACTTAAAGGGCGTGGCCTTTCCTTTATTTTATATATAAAACAGAGAAAATCGCGTTTTTGCGGCTTTTCCTATTGAATGTTTTTTCATTCTGTGCTATACTTGGTGCATATTCAATCTGCAAACAAATTTATTATTCATTTTCGGAGGAACATATCATGTCTGACAAGAAGATCAAAAAAGTAGTACTGGCTTATTCGGGTGGTCTTGACACCTCGATCATCATTCCGTGGTTAAAAGAAAACTACGATAACCCCGAGATCATCGCGGTCTCCGGTAACGTCGGCCAGGCAGACGAGCTGGAGGGCTTGGAGGAAAAGGCCATAAAGACCGGTGCCTCGAAGCTGTATATCGAGGATCTGACCGATGAGTTCGTGAACGATCTCATCATCCCCACCGTTCAAGCCGGCGCCAAGTACGAGGAATATCTCCTCGGTACCGCCCTTGCCCGCCCCATCATCCGTAAGCGCTTGGCCGAGATCGCTATCGCCGGGGGTGCCGACGCCATCTGCCACGGCTGCACCGGTAAAGGAAACGACCAGGTTCGCTTTGAGCTGGCGATCAAGGCCTTTGCCCCCGGTATGAAGATCATCGCCCCCTGGCGTGAATGGGATATCAAGTCGCGTGAAGAGGAGATCGAGTACGCCGAGGCGCACAACGTCCCCCTGAAGATCAACCGCGAGACCAACTATTCGAAGGACAAGAACCTTTGGCATCTTTCGCACGAGGGTCTGGATCTTGAAGACGCGTGGAATGAGCCGCTTTACGAGAAGAAGGGCTTCCTTGAAATGGGTGTCTCCCCCATCGAAGCGCCCGATACGCCCACCTACGTTACGCTGGATTTTGAGGCGGGTGTTCCCGTCGCGCTTGACGGGGTAAAGATGACCGCCAAGGAAATTATCCTCAAGCTCAACGAAATCGGCGGTAAGAACGGCATCGGTCTTCTTGACATCGTGGAGAACCGCTTGGTCGGCATGAAGTGCCGCGGCGTATACGAGACCCCCGGCGGCGATATCCTTTATTTCGCCCACAACTATCTTGAAACGCTCTGCCTTGATAAGATGACCATGCACAAAAAGCAAGAGCTTGCCATCACCTTTGCCGATCTGCTGTATAACGGCCAGTGGTACACCCCCCTGCGCGAGGCGCTTTCCGCCTTCGTTACCAAAACGCAGGAGCACGTGACGGGTACTGTCCGCATCAAGCTCTACAAGGGCAACATGATCAAGGCCGGCGCCAAGAGCGACTGGTCGCTGTATAGCGAGGAGATCGCGACCTTCGGCGAAGACCACGTCTACGACCAGAAGGACAGCAAGGGCTTTATCAACCTGTGGGGTCTGCCGATCTCGGTACAGGCGCAGGTCAACGCCAAGAACCAAAAGAAATAAACCAAAAAAGGAAACACTATGGACAAAATGTGGGCAGGCCGCTTCCAGAAGGCGCTGGACAAGACGGCTGACGACTTTAATTCGTCGATACGGTTCGACGCGCGTATGTTCCGTCAAGACATCCGCGGCTCGATGGCGCACGCCTCGATGCTGGCGGAATGTCATATTCTCGGCGAAAACGAGGCCGACGAGATCATTAAGGGTCTTGAAGGGATCCTTGCCGATATGGAGTCGGGGGAGCTTCTCCCCGACCCCTGTGCCGAGGATATTCATATGTTCGTTGAGGCCGAGCTTACCCGCCGCATCGGCGACCTTGGGAAAAAGCTGCATACCGCGAGAAGCCGTAACGACCAGGTAGCGGTAGACATCCGCCTTTATCTGCGTGACGAGGCAGACGAGATCGTATCGCTGATCAAAAAGCTGATCGCGGCCATTCTTACGCAGGCTAAGGAAAATAAGACGGCCATTATGCCGGGCTACACCCATCTGCAGCGCGCCCAGCCCATCACCTTTGCCCATCATATTCTGGCGTACGCCATGATGCTTTGCCGCGATATCGGCCGCATTGAGGACGCCAAGAAGAGAATGAATATCTCCCCCCTCGGCTCTTGCGCCCTGGCGGGAACCACCTATCCCACGAACCGTCTTTCGGTCGCCGAAAAGCTGCTGTTTGACGGGTATACCTTAAACAGCATCGACGGGGTCAGCGATCGCGATTTCTGCTTAGAGCTGCTTTCGGCGTTTTCTACCCTGATGATGCACCTTTCCCGCTTCTCGGAGGAGATCATCCTCTGGTGCAGCTGGGAATTCAAGTTTGTGGAGCTTGACGACTCGTATACCACGGGCTCCAGCATCATGCCCCAGAAGAAGAACCCCGACATTGCCGAGCTTGTGCGCGGTAAGACCGGGCGGGTCTACGGCGACCTTATGGCGCTGCTGACCGTCTTAAAGGGTCTGCCTCTTGCCTACAACAAGGATATGCAGGAGGACAAGGAGGCGATCTTCGACGCGGTGGACACCGTAAAGATGTGCCTTGGCGTCTTCCCCCCGATGATCGAGGGTATGAAGGTGCTGAAAGAAAATATGCTTTCGGCGGCCAAGCGCGGCTTTATCAACGCAACCGACCTTGCCGACTATCTCACCAAGCGCGGTCTTCCCTTCCGTACGGCCTACAAGATCGCGGGACAAGCGGTGGCGCTGTGCATCGAAAAGGGCAAGGTGCTTGACACCTTAACGCTTGAAGAATACCGCGCGCTCTGCGATACCATCGACGAAGACGTCTATGGGGCGATCGATCTTTATACCTGCGTCAAGACCCGCATCTCGGCGGGCGGAACCGGGCAAAAGTCGATCGAAGAGCAGATCGCGTATATAACGGAGTTTTTAGCATGAAAAAGGTCTTTATCGACGGAAAGGCGGGCACGACCGGCCTTCGCATCTACGAGCGGCTTGGCGCGCGCGCGGATATTACGCTGCTCACCCTCCCCGAGGAGAAGCGCAA
>JAZRFI010000008.1:0-7699 GCA_045661285.1 Eubacteriales bacterium
TGATCCTTCACGCGGATGCGCCTTTTCGACCTACGCCGTCCCGCTTATCTTCGGTGAGATACGCCGTTTTTTGCGGGACGACGGGCCGATCAAGATCTCGCGTACGCAAAAGCGGCTCGGCGCCCGACTGATGGCCGCGCGCGACCGCCATATCGCGGCGGGGAACGTCGACGTGCGCATCGAAGAGCTTTCCAAGGAATGTGGGGTAAGCCCCGAGGAGGCGGCGGCCGCGCTTGATTCGGTCACCCCCGTCGCGTATCTGTCGGACACGGTGTTCGGGGAGGAAAACGGCGTGACGCTGGAATCGACCCTATGCGACGAGGAAGAAAGCCGAAGAAACTTTGACCGCCTGGTGATCGCAGACGCGATCGCGCATCTGCCCGATCTACGGAAAAAGATCATTCTTTTGCGCTATTTCCGCGATTATTCCCAAGAGGAAACGGCACGCGCGCTGGGTCTGACGCAGGTAAAGGTTTCACGGGAGGAAAAACGTATTCTTTCCTTCTTTCGGGAATTTTTGGCGGAATAAGCTTTCGTCCTGCTTCTATTTGTTAATTATGTGTGAACAATGGAAAAATGCCTTGATTTTTCTACCGAAGCATATTAAAATAGAACAAGAATTAGCACTCGCCAAGGTTGAGTGCTAAAACCGAATATCGTTAACTTCCCCTATGCGGGAAAGGATTTTAGGAGGGTTATTTTATGAAACTGAAACCGCTTGCAGACCGTGTCGTCGTTAAATCGGTCGAGCTCGAGGAAACCAGCAAGGGCGGCATCATCCTGCCCGGCTCTGCCAAGGAAAAGCCCCAGGTAGCCGAAGTCGTGGCCGTTGGCCCCGGCGGGCTTGTTGACGGCAACGAGATCGAAATGATCGTTAAGGTCGGAGATAAGGTCATCACCGCCAAGTATGCGGGCACCGAGGTAAAGTACGACGGTACCGAATACAGCATCGTCCGTCAGAGCGATATTCTGGCAATCGTAGAATAAGGAGATAATCGACTATGGCAAAGGAAATTCTTTACGGAATCGAAGCGAGAAACGCGCTTCTTCGCGGGGTTGATAAGCTGGCCAACACCGTAAAAATCACGATGGGCCCGAAGGGGCGCAACGTCGTTCTCGACAAGAAGTTCGGCACGCCCCTGATCACCAACGACGGTGTTACCATCGCCAAGGAGATCGAGCTGCCCGACGCCGCCGAAAATATGGGCGCCCAGCTGGTCAAGGAGGTCGCTACCAAAACGAACGACGCCGCCGGCGACGGTACCACCACCGCTACGCTTCTGGCGCAGGCCCTCATTCACGAGGGTATGAAGAACATCGCGGCGGGCGCGAACCCCATGGTGCTTGGCAAGGGTATCTTCCGGGCGGTCGATACCGCCGTTTCGAGTCTCGTTAAGATCTCGAAAAAGGTTAACGGAACCGAGGATATTGCCCGTGTCGGTACCATTTCCGCCGGCGACGAGGTGATCGGTACGCTGATCGCCGACGCGATGGAAAAGGTCACCTCCGACGGGGTCATCACGGTTGAAGAATCCAAGAGTGCCGAGACCTACAGCGAAGTCGTTGAGGGTATGCAGTTTGACCGCGGCTACCTCTCCCCCTACATGGTAACCGATACCGACAAGATGGAAGCCGTCCTTGATGACGCGCTCATCCTCATCACCGATAAGAAGATCTCGACCATTCAGGATCTTCTGCCCCTGCTTGAGCAGATCGTTCAGTCGGGCAAGAAGCTTCTGATCATCGCCGAGGACGTAGAGGGCGAAGCCCTTACGACCCTGGTTCTCAACCGTCTGCGCGGCACCTTCACCTGCGTTGCCGTCAAGGCCCCCGGCTTCGGTGACAGAAGAAAGGAAATGCTTCGCGATATCGCCATCCTCACCGGCGGTACCGTCATCACCGACGAGCTTGGTCTTGATCTGAAGGATACCTCGATCGCCCAGCTCGGTAAGGCAAGACAGGTTAAGGTCAACAAGGAAAACACCCTGATCGTCGACGGTGCCGGCGACAGCGAACAGATCAAGAACCGCGTCGGGCAGATCCGCACGGCACTGGAAACCACCACCTCGGATTTCGACCGTGAAAAGCTGCAAGAGCGTCTTGCCAAGCTTGCGGGTGGCGTAGCCGTTATCAAGGTCGGCGCCGCAACCGAGACCGAAATGAAGGAAAAGAAGATGCGTATCGAAGACGCATTGAACGCCACCAAGGCGGCGGTCGAAGAGGGCATCGTCGCGGGCGGCGGTACCGCCTACGTCAACGTGATCAAGGACGTTACCAAGCTTCTCGATACGGTTGACGGCGACGAGAAGACCGGTGTAAAGCTGGTTATCAAGTGCCTTGAGGCCCCCATGCGTCAGATCGCCGAGAACGCCGGCTTTGACGGCGGCGTTATCATCGATAAGATCGTTTCCTCGGGTAAGCCCGGCTTCGGCTTCGACGCTTACAAGGAAGAATACACCGATATGATCGACGCCGGTATCGTAGACCCGACGAAGGTTACCCGCTCTGCCCTGCAGAACGCCGCCTCGGTCGCCGCTACCGTGCTGACCACCGAATCGGTCGTCTTCGACATCAAGGAGCCTACGCCCCCGATGCCCCAAGCGCCGATGGACGGCGGCATGGGCGGTATGTATTGATCCGCTAACAAAGGGGCTGTCGCATTTAGGCATAACCGCAAACAAAAAGAGTTGTATTGTTTTTACAGTACAACTCTTTTTCATATCTTCGAAATTCTTCCGAATTTGTGGGCAAAAACACAAGGTTTTCGCCCAATTTATTATATTTGTTTGCTATCACCGTTTTCGTTCTTCGACGTACCCGTGTACGCCTATCAGAACGAAGAACGGCGTTTTCTGCTCTAAATCCGTTTGCCCCTCAAAAAAGAACCGCGTTTCGCGGTTCTTTTTCTTTTTTACTTCTTTTTTGCTATGTATCGTTTTGTTTACACAATTACCGATATCCGTCAAAAATTACCTTTGTTTCGGTCGTCATCGTGCCAAAAGCCTCTTCAAGCAGCCCCTCAAAATCGACCTTCTCAAGCTCGGCCATGACCGCGTCGATCTTCGGGCGGGTACGGGGGTGGCGGGGGGTGAAGACGGTGCAACAGTCTTCATAAGGAAGAATGGCGGTATCGTAGGTCCCGATCTTGCGGGCAACGGTAATGATCTCTTCTTTATCCATGCCGATGCAAGGGCGGAAGACCGGGATATTCGCCACGCTGTCGGTAACACGGATCGCCTCTAAGGTCTGGCTGGCGACCTGCCCGAGGCTTTCGCCCGTGATCAACGCACCGCAACCGAAATACTTGGCGCACCGCTCACTAAGGCGCATCATAAAGATGCGCAGAAGAAGCGTGAAGTACTCTTCCTGGCACCGATCGCGAAGCTCCTCTTGGATATGCGTGAGCGAAATGACGTGTACGTGGATACGCGAGCAATAGGCGCAAAGCTCTTCGGCCAGCGTCATCACCTTTTCCTTGGCGCGTTCACTGGTATAGGGAAAGCTTTCGAAATGAAGCGCCTCGATCTCAAGCCCCCGCTTTGCCATCATATAGCCGGCAACCGGACTGTCGATCCCACCCGAAAGCAGAAGCAAGCCTCTCCCCGCGGAGCCGCGCGGCATACCGCCCGCGCCCTTCTCCTGATCGGCGTGGATAAAGGCGTATTCCTCGCGAATCTCGATCCACACGGTCACGTCGGGATGATGAAGATCGACCTTGATCCCCGGGAAGGTCGAAAGCACCGCGCCGCCAAGCTCGGCCGCCAGCTGAGGCGACTTCAAGGGAAAACGCTTATCCGAGCGCTTGGCATCGGCGCGGAAGGTTTTCGCGCCGATGAGATAGGGGCGAAGATATTCCTTCGCCACGCGCAGAATATCCTCGATATTTTTCTCGGCCACCGCGGCGCGCACAACGCCCGTGATACCGAATACGCGACGGGTGGTTTCAAAAAGCCCGTCCATATCGCAACATTCATCCAGCGGCTCGATGGTCAGCGTGCTTTGAACGCTGCGCACCGAAAAACGGCCGTATCGCTCTGCGCGCTTACGCACCTCACGCAACAGGTCGTTTTCAAAGGAAGCGCGGTTCGCGCCCTTTAAGACGATCTCTCCGAATTTACAAAGTACGATCTCTTTCATAAGCAGTCCTTTTTCGTATAGTATTCATTCGCTTTATTGTAACACACTTTTCTTCGCTTTGCAAGGGCGTTTTACGCGTATGCGCCCCTATCTTATTATAACTTTTTTTATTTAATGGATTTGCCATCTTGACTTTTTGCTTTCGGTATGCTACAATAGCACCGTATGGCCTTGACGGGAAAGTACGGTAAATGCGGGGATAAAGAGAGCAAGCGGGCGGTGTAAGCTTGCCGATGCCTTACCGTTCGTCATCCCCGAGCCGCGGGAAGAAAAAAGCGTTGCTTTCGTAGAACCCGCCGCCCCCCGTGCGAAAGTCGGTAATGAAGGGCGTGCCGTAAGGCACGAATACAGGTGGTACCGCGCTTCTTGCGTCCTGTTGCAAGGGCGCTTTTTCTTTTGTAACGATTATAAGCCGAAAGGATCTATTATGAGAAAAGAATTACCAAAGACCTATTCCCCGAAGGAATTTGAGGATCGCATCTACGAAAACTGGTGCGAAAAAGGGTATTTTAAACCCGATCCCGACAAAAGCAAAAAAAGCTTTTCGATCGTGATCCCGCCCCCGAACGTAACCGGGCAGCTTCACATGGGGCACGCGCTTGACGAAACGCTGCAGGATATTCTCGTACGCTCCAAGCGTATGCAGGGATACAGCACTCTCTGGGTCCCGGGAACCGACCACGCGGGTATCGCCACCCAGATCAAGGTAGAGGAAAATCTGCGTGTTAACGAAGGGCTTACCCGTTATGACCTCGGGCGCGAAAAATTCCTTGACCGCGTTTGGGATTGGAAGAATCAATACGGCAACCGCATCATCAGCCAGCTGAAAAAGCTCGGTACCTCCTGCGATTGGAGCCGCGAGCGCTTTACGATGGACGAGGGCTGCTCCCGCGCGGTGCGCGAGGTCTTCGTAAACCTTTACGACAAGGGGCTGATTTACAAAGGCAACCGTATCATCAACTGGTGCCCCCATTGCGTCACCGCCCTTTCGGATGCCGAGGTCGAATATACCGAGCAGCCCGGTCATTTCTGGCATATCCGCTACCCCGTAAAGGATAGCGACGAATTCGTGATCATCGCCACGACCCGCCCTGAAACGCTGCTTGGCGATACCGCCGTAGCGGTCCATCCCGAGGATGAGCGCTATACGCACCTCGTTGGAAAGAACCTCATCCTGCCGCTTATGAACCGCGAGATCCCCGTCGTTGCCGACGAGTACGTCGAAAAGGACTTTGGGACCGGGTGCGTAAAGATCACCCCTGCCCACGACCCCAACGACTTTGAGGTCGGAAAGCGCCATAACCTTCCGATCATCCGCGTGATGAACGACGACGCGACCATCAATGGGGAGGGTGGCAAGTATCAAGGGCTTGACCGTATGGCAGCAAGAGAAGCCATCGTTGCCGACCTTGAGGCGGAAGGCTATCTCGTTAAGGTAGAGGACTATACCCACAACGTCGGTACCTGCTACCGTTGCCATAAGAACGTAGAGCCCCTGACCTCGGATCAGTGGTTCGTAAAGATGAAGCCCCTGGCTGAGCCCGCCCTTGAGGTCGTCAAGAACGGTACGGTAAAATTCCAACCCGAGCGCTTCTCGAAAACCTATATCAACTGGATGGAAAACGTGCACGACTGGTGCATTTCCCGCCAGCTTTGGTGGGGTCACCGTATCCCCGCCTTCACCTGCGCCGAGTGCGGTAAGCTGACTGTTTCCAAAGAGGATATTACGGTCTGCCCGCATTGCGGCGGCAAGGTCACCCAGGAAAACGACGTGCTTGATACCTGGTTCTCCTCTGCCCTTTGGCCCTTCTCGACAATGGGCTGGCCGGATAAGACCGAGGATCTTGAACGCTACTTCCCCACCGACGTATTGGTGACCGGATACGATATCATCTTCTTCTGGGTCGCCCGTATGATCTTCTCGGCGCTTGAGCACACGGGAAGAGAGCCCTTCCACACCGTCTTTATCCACGGTCTGGTACGCGATAAGCTGGGCCGCAAGATGTCCAAATCGCTCGGAAACGGCATCGACCCCTTGGAGGTCATTGATAAATACGGCGCCGTCGCGTTGCGCTTCGCGCTGGCCTCCGGTAACTCGCCCGGAAACGATATGCGCTTCTCGGAGGAGAAGATCGAGGCCGCCCGTAACTTTGCCAACAAGCTTTGGAACGCCTCGCGCTTCGTTCTTATGAACCTTTCCGACAGCGACGAGGACTATACGCTTCCCGCAAAGGAAAAGCTGAAGACCGAGGATAAATGGATCCTTTCCCGCCTTTACGAGCTTTCGAAGACGGTCAACGATTCGCTTGAGAATTACGAGCTGGGCGTTGCCCTTTCCTCGATCTACGATTTCACCTGGGATATCTTCTGCGACTGGTATATTGAGCTGTGCAAGAGCCGTCTTTTCGATAAGGGTAGTGAGGATGCTTACGTTGCCTCGCACGTTCTTGTGTACGTTTTGACCCGTATTCTGCAGCTGCTTCATCCCTTTATGCCCTTTATCACCGAAGAGATCTACGAAAGCCTGCCGCATGAATACGAAAGCATCATGATCAGCCGCTTCCCCACCCCCGTGGAAGAATGGAATTACAAGAAGGAGGCCGAGGAACTTGACCGCGTGCTGGCGGCGATCCGCGCCATCCGCGCGCGCCGTTCGGAAATGAACGTACCGCCCTCTCGCAAGACCAAGCTTTACCTCGTAACCCCGTATCTTGACACCTTCCGCGCCGCCGCCCCCTTCTTCCTGAAGCTCGCTTCGGCAAGCGAGGTGCTCTTCCCCGATTCTTACGAGGCCGATGACGCCGTTACCATCGTTACCGACTCGGTGACCGCTTATATCCCGCTTTCGGATATGATCGACGTGGAGAAGGAGAAGGCGCGCCTTAAAGCCGAGCTTGAAAAGAACGCCGGCGATATCGAGCGAACCGAAAAGAAGCTTGAGAACGAAAGCTTCGTAGCGCGCGCGCCGAAGGCCGTTGTTGACGTTGAACGGCAAAAGCTTGAAAAATTCCGCGCGACCCGCCTTTCCTTGGAGGCGGAGCTTGCAAAGCTTGGTTGACGGCTTGCATTACAAATAAAAAATCGGCAGGGATTTTTTCTCTGCCGATTATTTTTCTACGGTCGGTTGAAGTTCCCCACTCAACCGTTGGTATGTAGATTTCTCCCCTTACATCGGTTATACTGATAACGAAAGGAGGTAGCCTATGGATCCCATAAAAATCGGAAAATTCATTGCCGAGCGCAGAAAGCAAAGAGGCCTAACGCAAATGCAGCTGGCAGAAAAGCTGAATATCACTGATCGGGCGGTATCAAAGTGGGAATGCGGCCGATCCTTGCCCGATGCTTCGATCATGCTGGAGCTGTGTGATCTTCTCAAAATTACAGTAAACGATCTATTATGTGGGGAGGTAGTGACCGTGGAAAATTACAACAAAGAATTAGAGAACAATTTGCTTGAAATGGTAGAGGAAAAGAAAAAGGCCGACAGACGGTTGCTTCGTATGGAGCTTTTGATCGGGATCCTATGCGTATTGCCGCTTCTCGGTTCGGTTATCGTGACAGC
>JAZRFI010000009.1:0-5046 GCA_045661285.1 Eubacteriales bacterium
TGAAAGGAGATCAGCGCGCAGGCGCGCATCAGAAAGGAAAGAAGCATCAGGGTCAGGAGAAAGCGGAAGAAGGAAAAGGGGCGCACGCGCCGTACGGTTCGGTAGGTGCGATAGGTTCGGTAAGGGCCGAAGGGGCCGTAGCTATAAGGGCCGTAACCGCCCGTTCCGTTGCCAAACGGGCCGTAGCCGCCTGCCCCGTACGGATTTTGCCCGTAGGGGTCAAAGCCTTGGTCATTCGGCGGCGCTTTCCCCGCCCGTATATCCTGTATACGCCCATAGGCGGCGTTTATTTCCTTCATCTTTTCTTCGGCCGCAGGGTTATCTTTATTCAGATCGGGGTGATATTTACGGGCTAAGCGTCGGTAAGCGTCGGTGATCTGTTGGTCGGTTGCCGACGGCGAAACGCCGAGAATTTGATAAGGATCCATCGGTATCCCCCTTTCTGTTCTTCTTTTATTTATTGTACCGCCCATTTATGACAATACCGTGAAGAAGAAAGAAATTTTTTGATCGGGGGTAAGTAACCGAGGAAAAGATGAGAAGCGGCGGCATCCTTTGGTAGGCTCGCGCCCCTTTTGCCGTTTTGTACCGACCCTGCTATATTCTGATGGTTGTTTGGAGGGAGGGGGGTATGGTAGAATGGAAAGCGAGAAAAAACAAGGAGGAAAACGCTATGAAAAAATTGCGATGGGGCGCCCTTTTGCTATCGGCCGCCCTTCTTATCGGTCCGCTAAGCGTCGCGGCCGCAGGTGCGCCGATCTCGCGCTATGAAAAAACCGTTTCGAGCAAGGAGATCTCACGCTATGAACGAATACGGGTAACGGCGGGCAAAAGCAACCTTACGGGTTATTTGATCGAAGGAACTACATACGTGCCGCTGCGCGCCTTGGCCGGGGTCTTGACCGACGCTTCGGTCGGCTATAACGCCGCCACCAAGACGGCGACGCTTAACGGGAAAGGACTTTCGCTTTCGGTGAAAAACGGGGCGCATATTCTGTACGTGAACGGGCGATGCCTGTATCTCGATATGCCCGCCGTTATTTTATCCGACGGAAGCTTTTATCTGCCGGTTCGCCCGCTTGGCGAGGCGCTTTCCGCTTCGGTCGGCTGGAACGATCAAAACAGAAGCGTAACCGTTAAAAAAACCGCGTCCGGCTATAAAACCGCCGCCGACGTCTACGACGAAAACGATCTTTACTGGCTTTCGCGCATCATCTCGGCCGAAAGCCGCGGAGAGCCGTTTTTGGGGCAGGTCGCGGTCGGAAACGTGGTGCTTAACCGTGTAAAAAGCAAGCAATATCCCAACAGTATTTACGGGGTCATCTTCGACAAAAAGAACGGGATCCAGTTTACCCCCGCCGTAAACGGGTCAATCTACAAAACGCCGACGAACTCTTCGATCGAGGCCGCTAAGGTGTGCCTTGAGGGGTATACGCTTTCCGAAAGTATCCTTTTCTTCTTCGAGCCTTCGATTGCCGAAAGCTCTTGGATCGCAAAGAACCGTCCCTTTGCCTTCCGACTCGGCGCGCATCACTTTTATAACTGATTTTTTGTTCTTCTCTTGAAATTCTTGCCGTTGAGGTGTATAATGGAAATAACTTATCAAGCAGGAAAAGAGGGAAGAAAATGACCTACCGTTTGAACCTTCCGGGCGTCGTGCGTGAATTGCCGATCTGCCCCGTTAACGAAAATCTCAGCATCGGCGCTTTCGTTCTCTTCGGCGACACCGAGCTGACCGAGAAATGCGCCGAGGCGCTTTGCCGCTTGGCCCCCCCGCACGATGTGATGATCACCGCCGAATCCAAGGGGATCCCGCTCATCTGCGCCATGGCTCGCCAATTGGGTGAAAACCGCTATATCTTGGCGCGTAAGGGCCCGAAGCTTTATATGCGAGACGTGATCCGCTATGAGGTGCAGTCGATCACCACCGTCGCGCGTCAAGCCTTGTATCTTGACGGGTACGATGCGGAATTTATGAAGGGCAAGCGCGTTCTGATCGTGGATGACGTTGTCAGCACGGGCGAATCGCTTCGCGCGCTCGAAGGCCTTGTCAAAGAGGCCGGCGGCGAGATCGCCGGGAAAATGGCGGTTCTTGCCGAGGGCGATGCGATCGGTCGCGAGGATATTATCACCTTGGCGCCCCTGCCGTTATTTCATCCCGACGGCACGCCCATGGAGTAAAGGTTAATTTTTAGGCATAACCGAAATAAAAAAGGATACGGTTTACATCGTATCCTTTTTACTGTTTGGTGCGAAATTTTCGAAGGGCGAAGAAAAGAAAGGTGAAGATCGAGAGAAGGAGAAGGAGAGAGAGCCCGTCTAAAAGACGAGAGCTGAAAAGAGCCGAAAGATGAAAATCGCGCAGGCTGAAAAAAAGATCGGTCGAGAGGGCTAAAAGAAGGGCGCAGCCTAAGAGCGCCACCGGCAGAAAGATCATCAGAAACAAACGGTATTTTTTGCCCATAACAAAAGCCCCTCCTTCCTTTTTTCTTTTCTTATTATAAACAAGCCGAAATAGAATGTCAATGCTTTTTTCAAATTTGGTTTACAATTTGGACGCAATTTCTACAAAAATTCGGCAAAATCCGACGGCACGCAAAAAAGCGAAACAGCTCTTGCATTTAGGGGGAAAATCGACTATAATAAAAGATAGACTGAAAAGGGTCACGAGGGTGACGGAAAGGAGGCAAGGCGTGAAGGATCCATATATTATCCTCGGCGTTGATTACGAAGCGACCGACAGTGAGATAAAAAAGAAATATTACGCGCTTGCCAAAAAGTATCACCCCGATAATTTTGCTTCCGATCCTAAGGAAGCCGAGGTCGCCACCCGCAAGATGAGCGAGATCAACGAGGCCTACGCGCAGATCGAAAAGGATCGAGCGGCGGGTATTCGCGGTAAGGCGGCGTACGAAGCGCCCAAAGAAAAGCCCCAGCCCCCAAAGAGCGAGAAATCCCGTTGGGAAAAGAAGAGCGAGGGGGCGTATACGGGGGGCGGATATTCCCCCTTCGTCGGCTACAAAAAGCTGCGCGCGTATATCAACGAGGGCGGCTTTGAGGCGGTGGAGATCCAGCTTTTCCTCGTGCCCGGGGAGGAGAGGGGCGCCGAATGGCATTACCTATACAGCTTAGCGCTGTGGGCCCGCCATTATATTCACGACGCATTTCGTGAGATCAATCTTGCCTGTCGGCTTGACCGCAGAAATAAGGAATACAAAAAAACGAGGGCGGAGATGAAGAAAAACGGCACGGTGCTTTCCGAGGCCGCCCGCAAAAAGCAAGAGGAAAACCGCCCCCAAAGGCCGTCGCGCCGCCGTCGCTTTTGGCGAAGGATCGCGGATTGCCTATTGGATATGATCGGGCTTGACGATCGGGAACTGTAAGGAGAAGATATGACGAAAATCGGATTTGTATCGCTTGGCTGCTCGAAGAATCTCGTGGATACCGAGGTGATGCTGCGCCACTTGGTGGAGGCGGGATACGAGATAACCCCCGAGGAGACCGAGGCGGATATCGTGATCGTGAACACGTGCGGCTTTATCGAAAGCGCTAAGCAAGAGTCGATCGATAACATTCTGGATATTGCATGGCTTAAAAAGAACAAGAAGCTAAAGGGGATCATTGCGACCGGCTGCCTCGTAGAGCGCTATCGCGAAGAGGTGATGAAGGAGATGCCCGAGGTAGACGCCCTCGTGGGGGTCGGCTCTCTGGATAAGATCGTTGACGCGGTGCGCGCCGTAGAAAAGAAAAAGACCTTTTGTGCCTTCGACGATAAAGAAAGCTGCAAGCTTGGGGGCGAGCGCTTATTGACAACGCCGCCGTATACCGCCTATTTAAAGATCGCCGAGGGGTGCGACAACCGTTGCACCTATTGCGCCATTCCGCTTATCCGCGGGCGCTTACGCAGCCGCTCGATCGAGGATCTTGTAAAGGAAGCCAAGGATCTGGAGGCGCTTGGGGTCAAGGAGCTTTGCCTTATCGCGCAGGATACCACGCGCTACGGCCTTGACCTTTACGGGGAATATAAGCTTGACGAGCTGGTAAGAGCGCTGACGAAGGAAACCTCGATTCCCTGGATCCGTTTGCTGTATTGCTATCCCGATAAGATCACCGACGGTCTGATTAGAGAGCTTCGGGAAAACGATCGGTTACTGAAATATATGGATATCCCGATCCAGCATATTTCCGACCCCGTGCTTGCGGCGATGAATCGCCACGGCGACAGCGCCACCATCAAGGATGCGATCGAAAGATTGCGCGCGGCCGTCCCGAATATCACGCTTCGCACGACGGTTATCGTCGGCTTCCCCGGCGAGAGCGAAGAACAGTTTGAAGAGCTTTGCGAATTCGTTAAGGAGACGCGGTTTGACCGTTTCGGCGCCTTTACTTATTCCCCCGAGGAGGATACCCCTGCCGCCCTTCTGCCCGGCCAGATTGACGAGCAGATAAAGCAAGACCGTTACGATACGGTTATGGCGACCCAGCTTCGCATCAGCGAGGAAAAGAACGAAGAAAAGGTGGGTAAGACGCTTCGCGTTCTCGTCGAAGGGTACGACGTCGTGGCCGAGACCTATTACGGTCGAAGCGAGGCCGACGCACCCGACGTGGACGGCAAGATCTATTTCTCATCAAGCAAACGCCATGCGGCGGGCGAATTCGTTAGCGTACAAATTCTTTCGGCGCTTGATTATGACTTGGTTGGTAAAGTTGTATTTACAAAGGAGAAGAAATAATGAAAAAGATGAATCTTCCGAACACGCTTTCCCTGATCCGCGTGCTTCTCGTCCCCTTCTTTATGGTGGCGGTGATCTTTGTTAAGATCCCCGCAGGGGCAGACTTCTGGCAGACCCTTCTTTTGTGCGCGATCCCGACGGCGATCTTCGGGCTCACCGCCTATACCGATCACCTTGACGGTAAGATCGCCCGCAAATATAACCTCATCACCGATTTCGGGAAATTCATTGACCCCCTGGCCGATAAATTTATGGTGTTCGGTGCCTTGATCGCGATTCTCGTGGCGCGTCCCGCGATCGCCCCGCTTTTTGT
>JAZRFI010000010.1:0-2856 GCA_045661285.1 Eubacteriales bacterium
CAAGGCCGAATCACTGAAGAACGGAAGCGAGGTCTACGGAAACCGCGTTCGCTGCATGGTCGTAAAGAACAAGGTCGCCCCGCCCTTTAAGACCGCCGAATTCGATATTCTCTACGGCAAGGGCATCTCGAAAGCCACCGAGCTTCTTGACCTTGGTATCTCCTTCGGGTTCTTGGAAAAGAGCGGCTCGTGGTTCTCGTATGAAGGCCAGCGCATCGGTCAAGGTAAGGAAAAGGCGCTTGCCTTCCTCGAAAACGATCCCGCCCTGATGAAGGAGATCGAAGAGAAGGTCAAGGAACGCTATAAGAGCCTTGATCCCGACGAAGCCATGCCCCAAGGGGAGGAAGAGGAATTCGACCTGCGGGATTTTGAGCTTTCCGAATAATGAAGACCCTGCTTTCGGTCAAGCAAACCGAAAAGGTCCCCTTTCTTTTGACCCTTGTGGGAGAGGACGGGGAAGAAGAGGTCTGTCGCCTTTCGAGGGGTGAATACGAGGCGGTCGGTTCTCCGCTCGCCGGTACCCTCTTAAACGAAGAAACCGAAGAGAGGATCAAGTCCTATTCCGAAGCGCACGCCGCTACCTCGGCCGCCCTTCGCATCCTTTCCTTCGGGGATAACAACCAAAAAACGCTTTCGCAAAAGCTAAAGAAGCGCGGCTTTTCGGAAGAGGCGACCCAAACGGCGATCGAAGCCATGCAAACGCGCGGGTATATCGACGAAAAGGATCAGGTCTACCGCCTTTGCGTCAGCGCCGCCAACCGAAAGCTGTGGGGGCCGCGTAAGATCCTTTTGACGCTGCTCGGCAAGGGTTACGCGGCAAACGACGTCAAGGAAGCGATCGCGCGCGCCGTTGCGGCGGGCGAGATCGATTTTACCGCCACCAAGCGCGCCTTGCTGGAGAAAAAGGGGGCGGAAGATGACCCGCAAAAGATCCGCGCGCTCCTATACCGCTACGGCTTTTAAGCCGCCTATAAAGAAAAAGAAGCTGTAAGGCTTCCCATAAGGAATTCGCATAAATCGGCAGAAACATTGGCTTCTCTGCCGATTTATATTATAATGAGGTCACCGTTATACCGTCAGATGCAAAACCGACAGATCAAGAAAGGATTGCAACGATGAAAAACGAATACAAAATAACGAAAAAAGAAATGCTTTCGTGGGCAAAGGAATACCCCTTGGTGGGGGCTGTAAATATCCTATTGTTTATTCTTTGGGGTATCGTTGGAACCATCGGGCTTTTAATGATCCTTCTTTTTTCCTTTGTCGGCGGCGGAGAACCGACAACTTGGTTTTTTTCTGTCTTTTTCATCTTTCTTTCTGTTTATAAATTGTTTTTCTCGCGTTATTTTGCAATCGCGAACCGATACAACTCATTATCGAAAACATACGGAGTTTCCGAATGGACGCGAACGGTTGAATTTGCCGATGCCGAGATCATTCTTTCCGATCATACTTCCGTCACAAAGTTTACGTATAAAAACATTAAAAAGATAAAAGAAAAGAATAACGTTATTCTTATATTTTTCAACAACAATATAGCTCTTCCGCTCTACAAGGATGCTTTTACAAACGGTTCTTGGGAAGAGTGCAAAAAGAAGATCGGCACTATGCTCAAATAAACAAAACCCCCGACAGATTTTTATATCTGTCGGGGGTTTTCATCTTTATGGAGATCGGTCTTTTTCTTTTCGTTACGATCCCGAAGAAGAGGAGGAAGAAGAGGACTTGACCTCCTCCTTGAAGGTGATATTCTTCATCACGGCTTCCGAGGCCTTCTCGTAAAGCATCTCAAAGAGAATCCCCTGCTTGCCGCCGTACTGCTGCAGCACTTCGTCGGTCGTGATGGTGGTGCCGTAATAAACCGTGAAATAATCGGCAAGACCCTGCAAGCGCTCGTTATAGTCGGCGCGGCGCTCTTTGCGCGTTAAGGCAAGGCCTTCCTGCTGTACGACGTAGTAGAAAGACATATAACGCTTGGCCTGCTCCTTCGCGAGCTTGGTAAGCTCAGTCTCCAGATCCGCCGTGCCGGCAATGCCGTAATACTCACGGATAAAGGCGTTCTCGCCGCCCGTGTAGCTGCCGTACTGCTGGATATAGTACGTGTACGAAGCCTTTGCCTCGTTCTTCATCGAGTTCTTCTCAAAATCATCCGCCCCGTCGGGATACATCACGACCTCCGTAGCCTCCATGATCGCGTTCCACATCGCGGTGATCTTGGATTGCTTGTCGCTATCCTCCTTCTGGGTTTCGAGCATCTTCTTAATATAGACAGGGAAAGCGGCCACAGCGCGCTCTTCCTTCGAAAGGCTGCTCTTATCGGTGGGGACGTAGGGAAGCAGATCCTCGGTGAAATCCAGCTTCAGCGTCTCGGTGATGAACTTATAATCGGCCGTAGGAGCCGTAGCGCGCCCACGGATATAAACGTAGAAGACGGCTGTCTTGCCTTGAAGATCCTCGGCATTATAATCCTCGGGGAAGGTGACCGTGATCGGGAAGGCGTTATCCTCGGAAACGACGCGATAGATCGAAAGCTTCGTAAGGCTGACGGCTTCGGGCACGAGGTCGCCGGTTACGTCAAGATTTTCTTCAAAGGTACCCGACACGCTGTTCCCCATCGCCTTACCGACGAGGGCGGTGCGAAGAGCGGTCGAGAAGCGGGAGTTTTCGTCATTAAGCGTTACGCGCTCGGTCGTGGTAACGCTCTTGTTGGTTTCAGGATTGGTATAGGTATAGGTGAGGTAGACCGAACCGTCTGCGGCAACCGCACCGCCCGCGGGCTTATAGCTTTCGTAGTAGGGGCCTACGGCGGCGCCAATCAGCTCTTCTTCAAAGCCGGGGATAAACTGGCCGGAGCCG
>JAZRFI010000011.1:0-6246 GCA_045661285.1 Eubacteriales bacterium
CTCGTAGGCGATGTTGACGGGGTGGCGGAGCGGCAGATTCCAGATCGGGAAGGTCTCGGACTTGGCGTAGCCCGCCTTCACGCCGCGCTTATTCTCGTGATAGAGCTGCGAAAGGCAGGTGGCCATTTTCCCGCTCCCGGGGCCGGGGGCAGTCACGATGACCAGCTGACGGCTTGTCTCGATATAATCGTTTTTGCCGTAGCCCTCTTCGCTGACGATCTTTTCAGCATCCGAGGGATACCCCTCGATCGGGTAATGGCGGTAGGCGCGGATACCGAGGTTTTCCAGCTTTTTCTCAAAGGAGATGGCAGAGGGCTGACCCATAAAGCGGGTTAAGACCACGCTGCCGACGTAAAGCCCAACGCCGCGGAAAAGGTCGATAAGTCGCAAAACGTCACTTTCGTAGGTGATACCAAGATCTCCGCGTACCTTGTTCTTTTCGATGTCGCCGCTGTTGATGACGATAACGACCTCAGCCTCCTCCTTCAGCTGGAGAAGCATCTGCAGCTTACTGTCGGGCTTGAAGCCGGGCAGAACGCGTGCGGCGTGATAGTCGTCGAACAGCTTGCCGCCGAACTCTAAGTACAGCTTTCCTCCGAATTGCCCGATCCGTTCCCGTATATGGGCGGATTGGGTGGATAAATACAGATCGTTGTCAAATCCTTGCTTATGCATAGCGACACCTCTTTGCGTGATGATAAAAATAGGAAAGGGAATTATACGATGGTGATATCCTTGGATTCAAGGGCGGCAAGCCCCGTGCGGAAGGCCTGCGCGACGGCGGTCCTTTCATCGACCGAGGGGGAAGAAAGTCGCCCCTCTAACATACGGTAAAGCTCTCCCCTTACCGTCATATCCTTTTTGAACATGGCGACCTCGTGGGTGGGGAGCGTGCGATCGATGAACTCTAAGCTGTAAAGCGAGAGGACGTCGGCGTCCTCTTTTTCGGGGCGCAACGTAACGACGGGGGAAAGTGCGCCGTTTAAAATGACGCGTAACGAGGTATCGCTTCCCCAGCCCTTTTCCTCGATCAAGGGGCGCAAAAGCGCAAAGACCTCTTCCATATCCGATACGCCCGTAACGTCGAGCGAGATGGTTTCGTAGCGGTGCAGGGAAAGCGGGATCCGGCGAGCGGAGAAGGACTTTTCCGCGCCGTTTTGCGCAAGGTCGATCAAGATGACCGAGCCAACGCCGCTTTCCTCAAAGCTCTTTCCCTCCAAGGGGCCGCAATGGGCGTAACGCGAGTGGCCGATCGTTTTGATCTCGGTTGCCGGGTCGTTGGAAAAGGCGGCATAATCCGCGCCGAAGCGGCCGATCTCCTCGGGTAAAACCGAACAGTAGACCGAGCGCGCGCCGATCTCACAGCATCCGCAAAGCAGGTTGAAGCGCCCCTCGTCTGCGACGGTCTTTTGGCGAATGGGGGAGGTGAAAATGCGTTGGGCAAGATTTGCCCAGCCGTATACCGACGTATTCAGCGCGGGAAAATCGATCCTCTCCAGCTGCTCGCTTTCAAAGACGTGCACGTTTTGGGGCAAACGCCCCGAAGCATAAAAGGAATCCTCCAAATACGGGTCCAGAACGCCGGGGGAAATCACGAAGTGGCAGGAGGGAAGGGCGGCAAAATGCTTGATAAGATAGGTGGCGTCATCGTTAGTCAGGTAACGGCTGTAAAGATTGCCCGCTATAAGAACGATGTCGACCTCCTCTTTTTTTACGGTTTCGAAAAGCGAATCGAAGACCGTGCGGAATTGCGTATAACATTCCCTGCATTTATCCAGCGAAAGACCTGCGTGGGGGGTACCCAGCGTGATATCGCCGCAATGTAAGACGCGAAGCGAATTTTTTGCGTTTTCGTTTTCCATACACCGTCTCCTTTCCGTAGCGGGAGCTCCCGCTTTTCGTCATACTATACATATCGTATAGTATAGCACAAAAAGGATAGACTTGCAAGCGTTGAAAGAAAAAAACATAAGAAGAAAAAAAGAGGGGTGGGAAACCGTTTTTTCGCCTGCCCCCTCGCACGCCGCTATCCGATCGAGAAGGGTTGTTTTGAAAAAGCGAAAAAAGGCTTTTCTTCTTTTTTTTGACGAGAAAACGATTTCTCTTTTTTCACTTCAAAAAAATCGCGTTTACCGCTTGACGAATTACTTATAAATATAGTATATTATACAATGGAATAGGAGGGGCTTGCGATGCAGGAAGCAATCACGAAATACCGCACCTTTTTGGCTGTGGCCGAGGAGGGCAGCGTTACGGCGGCCGCGCGCCGTCTTTTCGTCAGCCAGCCTGCCGTCAGCGCCGATATCTCCACGCTTGAGGATTCCCTTGGGGTGCTTCTCTTTAAAAGAAGCAATCGCGGTGTTAGCTTGACCGAGGAGGGAAAGGTTCTTTTTGAATACGTGCAAAAGGCCTTTTCTCTGCTTTCGGCGGGGGAAGAGCGGATGCGTGAGGTCGCCGGCCTTCAAAACGGCACGCTGCATATCGGCGCCTCGGATATGACGCTTCGCTTCTTTTTGCTGGATCATATTGCCGCCTTTCACGGGGCGTATCCCAACATCCGTTTAAGCGTTACCAACGCACCGACCCCCGATACCTTAGAGGCCATACGGGGCGGCGCACTGGATTTCGGGGTCGTCAGCGGTCCGCTTCCCGAGGGGCAGGAGGAGTTTTTTGCGATCCCCGTCCACCGCTTTTCGGATATTTTTATTACTTCGCCCGACCATCCGTTGGCCGAAAAAAAGAAGATCACGCGCCACGATCTTGCGGGATATCCCATGATTATGCTGGAAAAAAACACCTCAAGCCGCGCGTACGTATCCAGCTGGCTCGGCAGTGATTTTCCGCCGCCCGCGATCGAGCTTGCGACCTCTGACCTTTTGCTTTCGTTTGCCGAACGGGGGATCGGGGTTTGCGCGATCGCCGAGGATTTCGCCAAAGAAGCGATCGGGAAAAAGCGGGTCAAGCGCTTGCGCCTTGCCGAGGGGCCTTCGCCACGGCAATTCTACCTCGTGTATCTGCGCCGTATTCCCCTGTCGGCGGCCGCCCGCGCGATGATCGATATGATAGGAATTAAGTATGAAGACCGAAAAGAAGATCTATAAGCTGCTCCAAAAATGCGAGCTGACGCTTTCCTTGGCGGAATCCTGCACGGGTGGGCTGATCAGCGCCCGCTTGGTGTCGCAAAGCGGTATCAGCCGTTATTTCTACGGCGGCGTCGTTTCGTATGTAAACGGGGTAAAGGAGGCGCTTCTTGGGGTAGATCCCCACGCGCTTTCGCAATATACGGCGGTGTCTGCCCCGGTTGCCGAGCAGATGGCCGAAGGGGTTATTGAGCGAACCGGTAGCGATCTTGGGCTTTCGGTCACGGGGCTTGCGGGCCCTTCGGGCGGCACGCGGGAGATCCCCGTCGGCCGTGTATTCGTGGGCATCAGCCAACGGGGCGGCCCAACCTACTCTATAAGCTATACCTTGCGGGGAAACCGACAAAGGATCCGTAAGGCGGCGGCAGAAGCGGCGCTTCGCGCGCTTCTTGCCCATATAGAAAAAACAATGACAGAAGAGGAAAGAAAAGCATGAAGAAGTTCAGAAGAATCGGTGTACTTACCTCGGGTGGCGATGCCCCCGGTATGAATGCGGCCGTACGCGCCGTCACGCGGGAAGCGCTTTACCGCGGCGTAGAGGTCATGGGGATCTACCGCGGATACAGCGGTCTGATCGACGGGGATCTCAGGCCCTTTGCCGTACGCGACGTTTCGAATATTTTGAATCACGGCGGTACGATGCTCTATTCCGACCGTTGCCCCGAATTCCGCACCGAGGAGGGGATACAAAAGGCGGTTAAGACCTGCCTTGAAAACGGGATCGACGGAATCGTTGCCATTGGCGGTGACGGTACCTTCCGCGGCGCCCGCGATCTTACCAAGCACGGCATCCCCTGCGTAGGGATCCCCGCTACCATTGATAACGACATTACCTCGACCGATTCGACCATCGGCTTCGATACGGCGATGAATACCACGATCGATCTCATCGATAAGCTGCGCGACACCTGCGAATCCCACGCTCGCTGCAACGTCGTAGAGGTTATGGGACGCGGCGCCGGCGATATTGCCCTTTATACCGGGCTTGCCGCGGGCGCGACGGCGGTCGTGATCCCCGAGATCCCCTTTGACGAGCAAAAGACCATCGAAAAGATCGCCCGTTCCCGTACGCTCGGCAAGCGTACCTTTATCGTTACCGTTTCCGAGGGGGTAGGCTCCGAATACGGCGCGATCCTTGCCAAGCATATTCAAGAGCAGACCGGAATCGAAACCAAGTTTGCCCGCTTTGCCCACGTCGTACGCGGGGGCGATCCTACGCTTCGCGACCGTATGCTGGCGACCCGTATGGGAAAGCGCGCCGTGGAAGAATTGTTCCTCGGCAACAGTAACATCGTTATCTGCGAGCGCAGCGGCGAGATCGAGACCGCGGATATCGACTACGCCTTGACGCTTGACCGTATGTATAAGGGCAAGCTTGCGGAGAACGAGCTGTTCCCGTATACCGAGGTGCAGGTGGCTGCGATGCAGGCTGTTGGCGAAAAGAAGAGCAAGCTTTTTGAGCAGCTGTATAGCGCCGTTGAACGCATCGGCCTATAAAGGTCCGGGTTATAAAGCAAAAGGGATACGCAATCGGCGTATCCCTTTTTTGATAAGTTTTGTTTGCGTTTTCTGAAAAGAGAAGGCGGAGAAGCGATAAAATCGCTTTCCGCCTTCGTATCGTTCAAGGGGATTATTCCTCTTTTCCGCTCTTTCCGAGGATTGAAAGGAAGCTGCCGTAATGAAGATCAAAGGCATCCTTTTCGCTCGGCTCATAGATCGCAAGCGGGGTCGAATCGGCGATCACGCGGCGCGCGGTCGCAACGCTGTCCAGCTCGCCAAGCGCGATCAACTGCTCGGCAATGTTGCCCATGACTGTGGCTTCAATGGGGCCGGCCACGACCGTGGCGCCGGTCGAAGAGGCGGTCATACGGCAGAGCAGCGTATCCTTGATGCCGCCGCCCAGCATGTTGATCTGCGAATAGCGCTTGCCGGTGATGTGGCAAAGCCCCTCGTAGTTGTATTTATACTTCATTGCAAGGCTTTGATAGATACAGCGCATGACCTCGCCACGGGTCTTGGGGACGTACTGACCGGTCGCGCGGCAGAAGTTGCGGACACGCTCGGGCAGGTTGCCGGCAACCGCAAACTCGGGCGCGTCACAGTCGATAAAGCAACGGAAGGGCTCAGCCTCCAAGGCCTCTCTTTCCAGATCGGCAAACGAAACGTCAAAGCCTTCCTTCTTCCATTGACGGCGCGACTCCTGAATCAGCCAAAGACCCATAATGTTCTTCAAGAAACGGATGGTTCCGTCGTAGCCGCCCTCGTTGGTGTATTGGATCCTTTCGCTTTCCTCGGTGATCATCGGCTCCGAAAGCTCGGTTCCGAAAAGGCTCCAGGTCCCGCAGCTGATATAGACCATCTCTTTATCGGTCGGGGCGGCAAGAACCGCGCTGGCCGTATCGTGCGTGCAGACCGCGATGACCGGAATGGGCGGGCAGCCAAGCTCCTCGCAAAGGCTTTTCGACAGCGTGCCGTAGCTTTCGCCGGGGGCGATCATTTCGGGCAGGATCGAGGTGGGGATACCAAGCTTCGTAAGAAGCTCTTTGTTAAACTCTTTCGTATGGGGGTTTAAGAAGTTCGAGGTGGAAGCGATCGTCTTTTCCGCGCGCTTTTCCCCGGTCAGACACCAGGCCATAAGGTCGGGGGTGAAGAGGATCTTATCGCAACGCTCCATCACCTCGGGACGGTACTTCGCGAGGTAATACAGCTGATAGAGCGTGTTGATACGCATGGTCTGCGTGCCGGTAAGGCGGTACAGCTCGGATTCCGATACGAGCTTAAAGACCTCTTCGGGCATACCGACGGTACGCTCGTCACGGTAGTTGACGGGGTTAGACATCAGCTCGCCGTTCTTATCGATCATGCCGAAGTCAACGCCCCAGGTGTCGATACCGATCGCGTCGATCTCGGTTATGGCAAGGGCTTTGAGGATGCCTTGCTTTACCTCGTGAAAAAGACGAAGGATATCCCAGTGCATCGTGCCGTGCAGGATAACGGGATCGTTGGAGAAACGGTGAATCTCGGTAACCTTGATCTCTTTTCCGTCAAATTCACCCAGCATAGCGCGCCCCGAAGAAGCGCCGAAATCGAATGCAAGAACCTTTTT
>JAZRFI010000012.1:0-4719 GCA_045661285.1 Eubacteriales bacterium
AGACGGTTGATGCTCTTACGGATGGTCTTGAAGTTGGTCAGCATACCGCCGGGCCAACGAACGTTGACGTAGTACATACCGCACTTAAGGGCATCCTCTTTGATGCTGTCGGCGGCCTGCTTCTTGGTACCGACGAAAAGGACGGTGCCGCCCTCTTCGGAGATCTGCTTGACGAAAGCGTAGGCTTCTTCAAACTTCTTTACGGTCTTTTGCAGGTCGATGATGTGGATCCCGTTTCTCATGGTGAAGATATACTCCGCCATCTTGGGGTTCCACTTTTTGGTGGGGTGGCCGAAATGGACACCGGCTTCAAGCAGCTGCTTGATGGAAACTACGAACATTTTCTGTTCCTCCTTCGGTTTTTCCGCCACAGCAGGTTTCGGCCCCGAGACTTTTGCAAGCACCGTCGAAGCCCCTTGCTGTGTGAGAATTTTGATGTATCGCAAAATGCGACCTCGCTAATCATAACACATTTTTATTATATAAGCAAGAGAAATTTCAACGTTTACAAAAAGTTTACAATTAAAAAGAGAAAGGACGGGGCTAAACCTTGCCCCGTCTGTGTCCTCTTCCCCGCTCACAGGGGGGCGGAAAGAGGATCCCGTCTACCAAAATAATATCCTCGCCGATCTTCTGGATCTTCTCCCAAGGGATCACGATCTCATCCCCCTTGCCAACGCCCAAGAAACCGCCCTCTCCCCTTACGACGATGGCGGTGATGCGCCCGTCGCACACGTCGAATTCGATCTCGCAGACGTAGCCGAGACGGCGACCGTCCGAAACACAAATGACCTCTTTATCGCGAAAATCCTCGCTGTTACAGGATGCCATAGCCCCTCCTTACAAAATCACACTTTCAAATAAAAGACGGCGGATCGAAGCGTACACGAGCGGGGCGTCGCAATCGGGAAGTGGATTTTCCCCTCGCCCACATTCAACGGTAAAGGAAGGGATACGAAGCTTCCCCGCCGTATAATCGGCAAGCCCGCCGTAAGCGGCTGCCCCCTCGGGTACGGCAACGCGATACCCCGAAAGCCTAGCGAAACGGCGAGCGATCGCTTCACTGCCCGCAACCCCCGCCTCGGCGGCGTAATAGATCTCTTCCCCTTGCGTATGCAGGCTTAACACCGCCGCGGGCATCAGCGTGCGTACGAGCGAGGCAAGCGCCGCGCTCTCGGGCTCGGATTCGGGGAACTCCCCGCTGTAACGCGTAGGGGCGCCCCCCTCTATGCCAAGCTCGGATTCGATCCTTTTGTATTCAAGAAAGCCCGCATCGTAATTATGGTTGAGATCCACCCCACGGGCATTCGCTTGCCAATGCGTAAAATCGCCCGACGGGTTCATGCGGCGCCGCCGCTCGGACAAAAGATCGCCGTCGTTCGAAACGCCTTGCGCAATGGCGACCCCATCGGGGTTCAGCATCGGCACAAAAACAAGGGTTCTTCTTTTTAAGGCGAAGGGGATATGCACCCCAAGCACCGCGCGCCCCGCCGCCTGCGCGAGGCAAAGCTCCTCTAAAAAATGAAGCAAAAGAGCCCCCGTCATCCATTCGGTGCCGTGGTGGGCGCCAACGTACAGAACGATCCGTTTTCCCTCCCCCAGCTTTAAAAGCGGAATATCCCGCCCAAGTATGGACGAGGTGAGGATGCTTCCCGAAAGGAAGGGGTACGTATCGCAAAGGCTTCGGCTGATCGCCCCGTTTTTGTCGGGGGAAAGGGGGGTACCGTCAAAAGCGCTTATCATCGTGCTTCTCCTTTTTTCGATTTTCCCTATCCATTTTATGCGAGTGGCGCGATTCTAATGACGCCCCCGCCCCAAAAAGGAATTGACAAGCCCCCGTTTCAATGCTACAATAAAAAAAGTATTTTATCTTTTACGGAGGGATCATGGAAGCCTTAAAGCGTTGCCTTGCTTTCTTTAAGCCGGCTTTTCGATACGAGCGGGCCGTCTGCCGCCTTTTCTCGGCGTGGCTTGCCTTTTGCGCTACGATGCTTATGATAAGCGATCGATTTACCGACCTTGCTTACCTACAAGGCGTTCCGCTTTGGCTGTTCCTTTTCTGTGTTGCGGTCTTCTTCCTTCTTTTTACGGTCGTTGCCTCGCTTTTGCCCGCATACGAAACCGATTCGATCTTTCTTCTTTTGGGGGCTACCCTTTCGCTTCTTATCTGGATCCCCAATTCCCCGCGCTTTCTCTTTGCGCTGGCCGCCTTCGTTCCCTACGCCCTTTGCCTCGTCTACGCCTACCGAAAAAACGAAGGGCTTTTACAGGGGCTTCGCCTTTCCCTTAAGACGGTGGCGATCCTCTCTGCCCTTTTCGCCCTTCTGGGCGGAACCGTTCTTTCGCTGATCGGCGTTTTCCGTTATCTTTCCTTCTCGACCCCCAATTTCGATTTCGGGCTTTTCTGCAATATGTTCCATTATATGAAGGAAACCGGGCTGCCCCTCGTAACCTCGGAGCGAGACGGGCTGCTTTCGCACTTTGCGGTGCATATCTCCCCGATCTATTATCTGCTTCTCCCCTTTTATTACCTCTTCCCCTCTCCGATAACCTTGCAGATCGGGCAGGCCGCCGTCCTTTATATCGGGATGCTTCCGCTTTTCCTACTCTGCCGCCACTTCAAGCTTTCTCCGAAGGTAACGCTTGCCCTTACTTTTCTTTACGCCTTTTACCCCGCGCTTTCCACGGGCTGCTTTTACGACCTGCATGAGAATTGCTTCTTAACGCCGCTGCTTCTTTTCACCTTTTATTTTTACGAAAAGAAAAAGACGGTCCCCACCTTCCTCTTTGCGTTTTTGGTGCTGATGGTAAAGGAGGATGCGGCCGTATACCTTTGTGTCTTTGCCCTTTATATCCTACTTTCAAACCGAAAACGGTGGAAAACCGGGCTTTCGATGCTTCTTTTCGCGCTTTGCTATTTCGCCTTGGCGCTGACGCTTCTTTCCCGCTTTGGCGAGGGGGCAATGATCAATCGCTTTGATAACCTCATCTTCAACAAGGAGGAGGGGCTTCTCGGCGCCTTGAAAACGGCGCTTTATAACCCCGGGTACCTGCTTTCTCAGCTGCTTACCGACGCTTCGGGCGGGTGGGGAAAGGTGCTGTATCTTGCCGAGCTTTTGCTGCCGCTTGCCTTTTTACCCTTTTGCACGAAGCGCCCCTCGCGCTGGCTGCTGCTCTCCCCGCTTCTTATCAATCTGCTGTCGATGTACCAATACCAGTACGACATCGGCTTCCAGTATTCCTTCGGGATCACCGCCTTTCTCTTTTACGCGACCGTATCGAACCTTGGCGAGTGTGAAGAGGGCGCTTTCCATCGCCGTCTGCTTCCTTTGGCGGCGGGTGCTTGCCTTTGCCTATATCTTCTCACCGCTTTCCCAACGCTTGGGACCTATGCCGGTATGTTTCGCGATAACCGAGAGGATTATATCCAAATGGAGGAGGCGCTCGACGCCCTGCCAAGCGATGCCGCCCTTTCGGTTTCGACCATGCTGCTTGCCCACGTAGCCGATCGCGAGATCGTTTACGAGATCGATTACCACGGCAACGCCGCCGACGTCGATTACGTCGCCTTTGACCTGCGCTACACCTCGCCAACCGATCTTATGACGCGGAAAAGCGCGTATTTCCGTATGGGCTATACCGTACACCAAGAAATTGACGGCCTTTTGCTTATCTTAGCCAAGGGTCAGTAACCGCCGCTTTCGGCAGAAGGAGCCTTTCGTGAATTCGAACAAAAATAGCCTACTGTCCTTTTTCCTCTTTGCGGGCGCTTCGCAGCTTGTGCTGGCGCTTCTTTCGCTCGTTTACGAGATCCTCGGCCTTGCGGGATATATCCTTTCTTATCCCCTTATCCTTTTACACTCGGCGCTTTCGGCCGTTTTTCTGGCGATCTCCCTCGGCGCTTCGCTTTACGAGGCCGTAAAAGGAGAAAAGGCGAAGGCCCTTTCGATCCTTTTTATCGCGACGGGCGCGGGGCTGCTCGGCGGCTTTATCGGGCTTTTGGCCGAAACCTTGGTATTTGAGAGTTATATTGAGACCTTAGGGGTCTTACAGCTTATCGGCAGCGTACTCGATACGGTTGCGATTCCTCTCTTCTTACTGTTTGCCATCGCGTATATTCCCTTTCTTCGCAAGGCGGAAGAGGTTGCCTTACCCGAAAGGCTTTTCGATCTTTCCAATCCCCTTTCCCGCGCCTCGCTTACCGCCGCCGCGGCCTTGACGCTTTATAAGCTGATCGGGCAGATCATTTCCACCGTTAACTTCGTGCAATCGACCTTCGGCATCTTCCTTGACGGGGAGATCGCTATGATCCTTCTTGATTTTCTTCTGCTCTTCGCCGAGGGCTTTTTGGTGTATTATTTCACACTCTTGTCAACCAAAAAAGCGTTGGAATTCAGCGAAAGAAGCGAAGAGAGCGAGGAATGAACCCGAACGGAAAAGAAAAAACGCCGATTTGGCGTTCTTCCCTTAGGGATTTAAATGAAACAACTTTTAAAACTCGACTTTTAAAAAGCCGAGTTTTCTTTTGCCCACGCAAAAACGATTGAATTATGGTGCTTTTTTTGATATAATAAACTAACCGATAAATAAGAATTTGTAAGGATAGAAAGTATGATTGTTTTAATAACGGGAGCATCGCACACAGGCAAAACTGCACTTGCTCAAAAGTTGCTCGAAAAATATAAATACCCATATCTCTCAATCGACCACCTTAAAATG
>JAZRFI010000013.1:0-17691 GCA_045661285.1 Eubacteriales bacterium
CATATCCTTCTCCTTATTTTTATTCCCGTTTATTGTATCATAAAGGCGGGCGCTTGTAAAGAAGGGGGCCTCTCTATTTTGTAAACTTTTTCCCATAGCGCCCCCTTGCCCCTTGCAATTCATAAAAAAAGGCGTATAATAATGCTTGTATAAAAAGAAGTATTATAAAAGAAAGGATTTACTATGTATAAGCGTTTGCTAAGAAGCGTGCGGGAATACAAAAAGCCGACGGTTCTTACCTTTGTTTTTATCGTGTGTGAAGCGGTGATAGAGACCTTTATCCCCTTCTTAACGGCAGACCTTGTCAACCGCATCAAGGGCGGCGCCACCCCGAAGGATATCCTTGCGACCGGTATTCTTCTTATCGTGATGGCGGCCTTCTCCTTAAGCTTCGGCGGCTTGGCGGGCTTCACCTCGGCCAAGGCCTCGGCGGGCTTTGCCAAAAATCTTAGAGGCGATATGATGAAAAAGATCGAGGGGTACAGCTTTGAGAACATTGATAAGTTCTCCTCCTCCTCGCTCGTTACGCGTATGACGACCGACGTATCGAACGTGCAGATGTCCTATATGACGATCATCCGCACCGCGATCCGCAGCCCCTTGATGTTTATCTTCTCGATCGTGATGGCCTACGTCATGGGCGGCGCGCTCGCCACGGCCTTTATCGTGATCGTTCCCTTCCTTGCCGTTGGGCTCTTTATGGTGGCCCGCTTCGCCATGCCCGCCTTCCGCCGCGTCTTCCGTAAATACGACCGCCTCAATGAGTCGATCGAGGAAAACGTGCGCGGCATGCGCGTTGTAAAGGGCTTCTCGCGCGAGGAATACGAGAAAGAAAAGTTCGGCGTGGCCTCTGAAAACATTCGCCGCGATTTCACGAAAGCAGAGCGTATCGTAGCCCTTAACGCCCCGATTATGCAAATCTTCCTTTACACGAATATGGTTTGCGTTCTCCTCATCGGCTCGCGCATGGCGATCACCGGCAGGGGCGCGGATATCGACGTTGGGCAGATCTCTGCGATGCTGACTTACGGCATGCAGATCCTTATGTCCTTAATGATGCTTTCGATGGTCTACGTCATTCTCACGATCTCGCTTGAATCCATGAAGCGTATCTCCGAGGTACTGGGTGAAGAGCCCGCGCTCACCTCGCCGAAGAACGCGGTAAAAACCGTTGAGAACGGGCAGATCGACTTTTGCGGCGTAAACTTCAAATACGCGAAGGAAGCCGAAAAGTACGCCCTTTCGGATATCGAGCTGCATATCCCCTCGGGCGCAACGCTCGGGATCCTTGGCGGTACGGGCGCCGGCAAATCCTCGCTCGTTCAGCTGATCCCCCGCCTTTACGACGTTTCCGAAGGGCAGCTTCTCGTCGGTGGGCGCGACGTACGTGAATACGACCTGACGGCGCTGCGCGACGAGGTGGCGATGGTTCTGCAAAAGAACCTGCTTTTCTCGGGCACGATCAAGGAAAATCTGCGCTGGGGTAACCCCACCGCCCCCGAAGAGGAAATGAGGGAGGCCTGCGCCCTTGCGGCCGCCGATGAGTTTATCGACAGCTTCCCCGACGGGTACGATACGAAGATCGAGCAAGGGGGTACCAACGTTTCGGGCGGGCAAAAGCAACGCCTTTCGATCGCCCGCGCCCTGCTTAAGAAGCCGAAGATCCTGATCCTTGACGATTCGACGAGCGCGGTCGATACCCGCACCGACGCCAAGATCCGAAAAGGGCTTTCGACCTATCTTGCCGATACCACCAAGATCATCATCGCCCAAAGGGTTTCCTCGGTGATGGAGGCCGACCTTATCGCGGTGATGGAGAACGGGCGCATCGCCGCCCTCGGCAAGCACGGGGAGCTGCTTTCCTCCTGCTCTATCTACCGCGAGATCTACGAGCAACAGACCGAAGGGGGGAAAGCCGATGAAGAATAAAATGCCCATGCCCCCGAAAAAAGGCGTATTTTTGCGCGTTATTAAGCTTCTGTTCTCTTCCTACCCCGTTCTCGTTCCCCTAACGGCGGTCTGTATCCTCTTTTCGGCCTTCACCGCCTCGATCCCCGCGCTCTTTATGCAGAATATCTTTGAGCTGATCGGGAAATGGCAAGAAAGCGGCGACTGGGCCTCGGCTTCCGCCGAGATCGTGCCGAAGGTGATGCTGCTTCTTACCCTTTATATTATTTCCTTCTGCGCCATTACGCTGTACAATCAGTTAATGGCCTATATCACCCAGGGCTTCCTTTGTAAGCTTCGCCGCCGTATGTTTGACGGGATGCAAAATCTCCCGATCAAGTATTTCGATACCCACAAGCACGGCGAGATCATGAGCTATTATACCAACGACATCGACTCGCTTCGTGAGCTTGTTTCGCGCAGCCTGCCCCAGCTTTTGCAGTCCTGCACCATTCTTCTGTCGGTCTTCTTCATCATGATCTATTACAGCATCCCCCTAACGCTTATCGTGATGCTGGGGGTCGTAGCCATGGTCTTCGTTTCAAAGAAGATCGGCGGCGGCAGCGCGCGCTTTTTCCTCCGCCAGCAGAAATCCATGGCCTCGACCGAAGGGTTCGTGCAGGAGATGATGAACGGCCAGAAGGTCATCAAGGTCTTCTGCCACGAGGAGGCCGTGCTTTCCGACTTCGAAAAATACAACGAATCGCTTTTTGACGATTCCTACCGCGCCCACGCCTACGCCAACACCTTAGGCCCGATCATCGGGAATATCGGGAATGTGCTCTACGTCTTTATCGCGACGGTCGGGGGAATTCTGCTTTCGATCGGCTTCCCGAACCTCGGCCTTTCGGGGCTGCCGCTTTCGATCAGCATTCTCGTCCCCTTCCTCAATATGACCAAGCAGTTTACGGGGAACGTCAACGGCTTTTCCCAGCAGATCAGCTCGATCGTGATGGGTCTTGCGGGCGCCACGCGCATCTTCTCCTTAATGGATGAAGCGCCCGAGGTAGACGACGGGTACGTAACCCTTTGCAACGTAAAGGAAGAGGGGGGCGAGCTTGTTCCCACCGAGGAAAGAACCGGCCTTTGGGCTTGGCGGCATCCGCACGGTGACGGCACGCTCAGCTACACCCGCCTGCTTGGCGACGTACGCCTTCTTGACATCGACTTCGGCTACGAAGAGGGGAAAGAGGTTCTTCATAACGTTTCGGTATACGCCGAGCCCGGGCAAAAGGTCGCCTTCGTTGGCGCGACGGGCGCGGGTAAGACCACCATCACCAACCTCATCAACCGCTATTACGATATCGCCGACGGCAAGATCCGTTACGACGGCATCAATATCAACAAGATTAAAAAGGCGGATCTACGGCGCTCGCTTGGGCTGGTTTTGCAGGATACCAACCTCTTTACGGGAACCGTGCTGGAAAACATTCGCTACGGCAACCTTTCGGCGACCGACGAGGCCTGTATCGAAGCCGCGCGCCTTGCGGGGGCAGACGATTTCATCACCCGCTTGCCGAAGGGATACCACACCGAGCTTACCAACAACGGCGCCAACCTTTCGGGCGGTCAGCGCCAGCTGATCGCGATCGCGCGCGCCGCGGTAGCCGACCCGCCGGTTATGATCATGGACGAGGCAACCTCCTCGATCGACACCCGTACCGAAGCCATCGTGCAAAGGGGCATGGATAAGCTGATGGAGGGGCGTACCGTATTCGTCAACGCCCACCGCCTTTCCACCATTCGCAACGCCGACGTCATCATGGTCTTAGACCCCGGCCGCATCATCGAGCGCGGTACCCACGAGCATCTTCTTAGCGAAAAAGGCATATACTACCGCCTATACACCGGAGCTTTCGAGCTTGAGTGAATAAATTTCGCCGTGCTTCGTTAAAGCGTCGACTTGGGTGGTTCGACATAGGCATCTATGCCTTCACCACCCGCGCTCGCTTTGTCTCGCCCGGCAAAATTTCTTCTACTCAAGCTACGCTTCAAGTGAATAAATTCCGCGATGCTTCGTTGTCGGGCGACGCAATCGGCTTGGCGTAGGTTTCTACGCCGTTTGGCTTTGCGGTTGCGTTGTTGGCGGACGGCCAATGGCCGCCCCTACGGTTGTCGGGCGACGCAATCGGCTTGGCGTAGGTTTCATTCGAGTGCTTCGGGAAAGCTTCAACCAACAAAAAAGAGCAGAATTTTCGGTTCTGCTCCTTTCTTTTTTCGAGGGGAAATTCGTCGTATTGGAAATAATTGAATTTCTTGGCGCTTAAGCCGGGGTCTTATAAACATAGCAGAACGCGGTTGCGCCGTCAAGAATTCTCCTTTTTGCTTGTCGGCGATATTACCAAAAAAATGTGTTTTTTTCTATCTTTCTAACAACGCTTGTTTTTTGTTTTTCCTTGATTTGCAAGCGAAAAAAGTGTATAATTTTTATGAAAAGCCCGTATAGACGGACGAAAAAGGAGAAGCTTTATGAAAAGACTGATCGATAAAGACGAATTCTTTGATAAGCAACCGCCCCTTGCCTTTGTAGAATATCTGAAAGCCCCCGTGCACGAGCATAAGCCCGGCCGCTTTAGCCGTACCGAGCCCGAGGCGGGCGAGATTTCGGTAGCCGGCCTTTATCTTGACGGCGAATTTCCCGATGACCGTGGGCTGCTTGAAAAATCCTACGAGGATTTCAATCGCTTTCTGTCGGTATGCGGCATAGCGGGAAAGCGCTATCCCATCCGCTTCCAAAAGGCCCCCTCGGCCTGCTTTGAGGCCTATACCGTTACGGTAGAGGAGGACGGCTGTACGCTCTTTGCGAACGATACCGAGGGTATCCGCCGCGCCCTTATTTATCTGGAAGACGAGATTATCGCCCGTGAAGGGCCCCTGCTTCCGCTGGGGAGCATTAGCCGTAAGCCCTGGATGAAGGAGCGTATTACCCGCGGCTTCTTCAGCCCCACCAACCGCCCCCCGAAGAACGGGGACGAGCTTTCGGACGATATTGATTACTATCCCGACGAATACTTAAACCGCTTGATGCACGACGGCACCAACGGTCTTTGGATCTATACCAGCTTCCGTCAGCTCTTAAAATCCTCGATCATCAAGGAATACGGCGTCGATTCCGAAAAGCGTATCGAAAAATTAAACCGCGTGATCGCCAAATGCCAAAAATACGGCGTGAAGGTCTACGTCTTCGCGATCGAGCCGATGATGTGGGCCGACGTTTCCGAGAATTATCCCGATATGATCGGTCACCGCTTCCCCGGAAACGGCTCGGCTACCATTTGCCCCCATTCCGAAAGAGGCAAGCAATACGCCTACGAATCGGGGCGTAACCTCTTTACCCTTTGCCCCGACCTTGGCGGCTTTATCAGCATCACGGCGGGCGAGAGAATGACCTCCTGCGCCTCGATCGACCATACCCTTTGCCCCCGTTGCGCCAGAATGACCAAGGGCGAGGTGCTTTCGCAAAACGTAGAAAATCTGCGCGCGGGCATCCGCTCGGTCAAGCCCGACGCTTATTGCGTCAGCTGGACCTACGGCCACCGCCTCTGGGATGAAAACGAGATCCTTCGCTATATCGAAACCGCCCCCTCGGACGTTATGCTGATGCAGAACTTCGACGACAAGGGCTACGAAAAGCAGCTTGGTAAGGTGCGGCAGGCGATGGACTACTGGCTCTCTTACGCCGGCCCCAGCCAAATGTTTGAAATGACCGCCAAGGCGGTAAAGAAGCACCAAAAGCACCTGTGGGCCAAGATGCAGATCTGCTGCTCGCACGAGGTTGCCACGCTTCCTTACGTTCCCTCCCCCGGCAGCGTCTATCAGAAGATGAAGGGCGCCTACGAATGGGGCGTTGAGGGGCTGATGGAGTGCTGGTACTTCGGTAACTACCCCTGCTTTATGAGCAAGGCGGCGGGTGAGCTTTCCTTTATTGACGACTATCGTGACGAGGATGCGTTCCTTCGCCGTCTGGCCTCGATCTCCTTCGGGCGCGGCGTTGCCGATTCGGTCGTCAAGGCGTGGCATTTCTTTGAAAAGGGTTACCGCCTGTATCCCCTTAACATTATGTTCAGCTACTATTCCCCGGCGCACGACGCCGTGGTGTGGGAGCTTTCCTTGAAGCCGAAGAACTTCGCCCCCTCGCGCTCGTGGCAGCTTCTTGATAAGCCGGACGGTGACCGCGTGTGCGATTCCTTCCTTATCGGCCACACGATGGAAGAGATCTTAACGCTTCTTACCCGTATGGAAAATTACTACGCCAAGGCAATGACCGAGCTTGGCGTGATCGCGGGGAACGCCGGCGACAAGCTGACCGATCTTCTCTCGGTCTCGGGCGCCTTCTTAACGCTGTGCCGCAGCACCAAAAACGTGATGGAATTCTATCATCTGCGCGATAAGCTGGGCATTGGCGAGGGCGATCCCAAAAAGCTGCTTGCCAAGATGCGCGCGCTTTGTGAGGATGAGATCAAGCAAAGCGAGACGATGATCACGCTGTGCGAAAACGACCTGCGCCTCGGGTATCACTCGGAGGCAGAGGGCTTTAAGTTCTTCCCCGAAAAGATGCGCCACCGCATCGGCACGCTGAAAACGCTGCTGAAAACCGAGTTCGTCGAGGTTTTAGAGCGTATTGAAAAGGGCCTGCCGCCGCTTGAATACTACCTGGGTGTTGAGCCCGATTGCAACCATACTTACACCATTAAGAAGGGCGGCATCGAGGACGCCGCATGGGAGTATCTTGACGATAACGCCACCGGCTTCCGCATCGCCGAGGACGAAAAGAACCTGTATATCGACCTTCGCTCGCCCGACGGGCAACCCATCACCGTCTGGCCGGAGTTTGAGCTGTTTAAGGTCACGGGCCCCGGGGTCCGCGTTGCTTTCGGTGACGGGAAAAAGGTGAAATCCCAGGTTCAAGGCAGCCATATCAGCGAACACTGGTCCTGCTATCCGCCCGAAGAGAGGGAAAAAGAGCTTGCCAAGTGGAAGATCAAGGATCTATCGTGGGAGGAGGGCGATATCCGCCGTGTCCGCCTGACCCTTGCGAAGAAGGATTTCGGCATCAAGGTCCGCCGCCCCTTCAAGCTGCAGGTTCGCTCGTGGGCGCCCCATATGTGGGAATACGAGCCCAAGCCCATGTACCACCTCGGTAAGAGCTATCTGACCCCCGGATGCTTCGGCTGGGTAAGGTATGAAGAAGGAGAAAACTTCCCCTTCGTTTAAGGGGCTTCAGATTTCGGCATAACCGCAAATAAAAAAGGGAAGGTGTTGTTTTGCTTCACCTTCCCCTTTTACTTTTCGTTCATTTTATGCATATCCCCCCTCTTTGCGTATTTTTAAGGTTGAAAAACTTCGTTTTTCTTTTTTAATTATATTTTTTATTTGCTATCCCCGTTCGTTCCCTCTCGACGTACCTTTGTACGCCTTCGGAGAACGAACGAGAATTTCTGCTCAAAATCTATGCGCCCCGGGCTTCGGATTTATCGAAGTGATACCCCGCAAAGCAAGGAGAAATGAAGCGAAAGAGAATGAGCGCGCATTTCGACTATGCGACCGGGGAGGACATAACCGAAAAGGAAAAGGGATTATATGGTTTTTGCATATAGTCCCTTTTTTGCATCTTCGGTATTCGGTTGTTTTAGGGTTGAAAGCCGTGGGCTTTCTTCTATTCTTTGTCCGCCAAAGAAGTAAAGTTTCTTTTACGATAATGAAAAAGCCGCTTGCGAGAAGCGGCTTTTTGTTTGGGTTATTCGTATTTCGTTGGGTCAAAGCCCGAGTAGGTGACACCGCACTTATACTGATCGGAAAGCGCGAAGATCTCACGGGCGCCTTCGCCCATCGTTTCCTCGATCAGATCCCAGGTCGTATCGTAGATCGTGTAATCGTGCTGATCGGCGTCGGGAATGATGTCGGCGTAGGTGAAGTACATAAAGTTGTTATCGATCATCGTGGATTCTCTCGTAGAGAAGCCGGCCTTTGCAATCGTCGCGATGGTTTTATCCTCGCTTACCTCGTTGCTCAGGATCGCGCCGTCGTTGCCTACGCTTGCGGGCGTACCGCCGAGGATGATGTTATCCATAATGACCGAGTTACAGGGGGCGCGCTCCATCTTTTCGATTGCGGCGATCTCTTCATAGGTAAGGGTGATATACCACTTATCGTTTTCGGCGTCGTATTCCGCATCGCGGACCTCTTGATTGACCGTCTTGATCTTGGAGCCTTGCTTATACTGATAGGAGGGAATGGTAAAGACGGCGCCTTCTTTGGTTTCAAAGGTGTAGCTCTCTTCCGAAAGCTCGGCGGGGAAATAGAAGTAGCGGACGTGGTAATCGGTATTATCGTACGCTTCGATGATCAGCTTCATGCTTTCAAGCGAGTTTATGAAAACCGGGAAGCGTCTTTCCCACGCTTCGGACGAATAAAGATTGAGATAACGGTCTACCTCAGCGCGGGCGTGGTCAAGCCACCAGCCGCCGGCCTCGTCTTGGTAGAAGTTACCGGTCGACGGAAGGCTCGCGAAGGCTTCGCTGCTGTCTGATTTAAGAAGCCCTGCCGCCTTTACGTCCTTATAGCTGTAGCTCGAGCGCTTCGGGTTGTTGGTGAGCGAGAAGCCGGTATCCGACCAGCAAAAATAGAAGAGGGCGGATTGAAGAATGGTATCGCCGGTGCCCGCTTGGCTTTCAACGCCGGGCTCGTCTCCGCCCGTGATACCCGCAAGCTTTCTCTGCCAGGGGTTACGAAGCAGGAAGATGTTTCCGTAGCAGACGTTACCGTTACCCGACGAGGAGTACCAGGCGTTGTAGGCCGATTCGGTAAAGCCGTCCAGCGTCGAGATAATGTTTCCGTAGGCGTAGTTACCGCTGTTCTGGGTATCGAAGTAGACCGCGCGGTGGCTGGCGTTGAACTTATGGCAGATGTTGTAGCGAACGTGCGCGCCGCGGGTAGAGAGCGTGCTGAAGTAGATCATACCGCCGTCGGTCTTGGTCTTACTGCCACCCTCAAAGTTGTTGTATTCGATGATGACCTCGGCCGAGTTGCCCGACTTGATAACCGTATCCTTGAAGTGATTGTGCGAGATGACCATGCGGCTGCCGCCGTGGAAGATCGCCACGTCGCAGTCGGTTATGGGGTTGTAGAAGACACAGTTCTGTACGGCGTTGTTGGTAACGCGAAGATCGATCGCCGTCTTTTCGGAGGTGGAGTGGGTCGCCAGATCCAGCATACGGGGGCTGTAGATGTGCGAGAATTCGGAATACAGGATGCGGAAGTTCTCGCTGCTCTGCATACGGATGGCGTTGCCGCGGGTATTCTTCATCTTGACGTTCTGGATAATAACGCCGTTGCAGTTAGTAAAGGTCATACCGTAGCTGCCGCTTCCGTCAATGTCAATACCGTCGATAACGAGGCCGTTGGCGTTCGTAGCCGAAAGAAGCGTGAAGCTCTGGTTGCCCATATACGTGACATTTTCGCCTTCTAAGAAAGCATCGGTCGCGTAAAGGTAGATGATGCCGGTATCCACGTCATAGAACCATTCACCGGGGATATCAATGGCTTCAATGGCGTTGAAGAAGTAGAAGGTGTTGCGCCCGGCCGCCGAGTTGGTGGAGGGGCCGCAGCCCTGCGAGTTCGGGTTCTTGGACTTTAAGAAGTAATAGCCCTTTGTCGTTTCAACGTAATTGGCGTTGTGGTAGATCTCGGTTTCAATGCCGTTCGGGTCCTTAATGAAGCCGCCCAGCAGCTTCGTTTCACCGTCGGGGGCGTAGTGGAAGTTGTCAATGCCCTCTTCGTCAAGGCTGAGGTTATAATAACCGGTTTCCCAGCCCTGATAGGTGCTTCCGAAGATCCAGATGTTACCGGTGTTGACCCAGGAAAGGATCTCGTCGGCCAGCTCTTGGGCGTTGGCTTCGCCAAGCGAGTTCTTATAAGTGCCGTTATCCTTTGCGTTGATCACGCGAAGCTGCCAGCCGATCTGGGTGTTGGGGAGGAACCCCGCGGTCGCGCAACGCTTCAGCCAGTCGGAATAGTGGCCGCTGGTCGTGGTGGTAACCGTACCCGTATCGTAGGTGTAGGTGAAATAGAATTCGTCAAGCGAGTTGCCGGTCTCGTTCGGGAAGCGGGCCAGCGTGTAGCTTTCCTCGCCGACGAAGAGCTTCGGGGCGCCGGTCGAGATCGAAACGGCGGCCATATCGTCGGGGGTCAGGCCAAGATCCTCCAGCGTTGCCGAATAGATCCTGCCGCTTTCCTTGGCCTCGTCCGAAATACGGTTGGCCACGGGGTCGTGAGCGAAATTGACGGGGGTCCACACGCCGCTTTCGTAATTCTCAAGAAGCGTGTTGGCGGTAAGGGTAACGTCCTCGTCGTTATATGCCTTGATAAAGAGGGGCGCCGTGGCCGAGCCGCAATTCAGCTTGGTCACCTCAGCGGTCTTGGAGAGCGAATAGGTACCGCCCATCATATAGATCACGCCGCCGCGGTTGCCGATCTTGCTAAGCGCCTTCGAAAGGCTGGCAAGCGGGGCTTCCTTCGTGCCGGCGGCCTCGTCGTTACCCGAGGGGCTGACGTAAAGGATCTTGTTTTGGGAGAGCGGGAAGTTGTCGATCTCGACGCGGTCATAGACCGTCATTTCGTCGGGAAGCTCTTCCTTGGCGAGCATAAAGCGCTCAAAGACGGTCTTCGCCGACATCTCCAGCGAGGAGATCTCGTCGCGGAAATCGGCGAACTCCGGGGTGTTGTTCGGCTGATTGATGGTGGGAAGAAGAGCGAACTTCTCGCCCGAGGTGAGCGACAGGGTCGAGCCGCTTCCCTTCAAGCTGCCGATAAAGGACATAACGGCCGAGTAGGTGCCGCCCTCGCCGTATCCGTGCAAGAACAGACGGGAGCCAACCTTGCTTACGTGGCATTTATTCTTTTCGGGCTTGGGCGCCTTGCGCACGCCGGAGGAGAAAAGGCCAACCACGATCTCTTTTTCGACCGGGGTATCCTTGGCGGAGTTAAGCGGCAAAAGCACGCCCACCGCCTTGGCGATCTCCCGACGCAGAAGCTCGGCTAAATGCTTATCGTTGCTTTCGTAAACGATGGTATATTCCGAGATATCCACGCCGTCGATCTTAACGGTATCGTAAGGATAATCGGCGCGGTAAAGAAGGGTCGACTTCGGGTAATAAAGAGCCCCGTCCTTTTCGTAATGCTCAAAATACAGCGAGACCGCGGTCAAAAGAGCCTCGGCCGAGCCGCCGTTGATGCAAAGACGGTCGTTCTCAAAATAGATCGCGTAGTCATAAAGACCCATTGTGAGCGTGTCGCTTTCGGGGCGGTTGGTATCGCCGATCAGGATCTCAAGCGTTCCAACGGGAACCTGATAGGTAAGGTCCTCCATAAAGACGAAGTTGATCCCCGTCCTTTCCTTGGCAAGCTTGGAAAAGGCCTTTACCGCCTCGAACATATCACTGTCCATATCGGTGGGGTAATAGATCTTGTATTCCTCAATGTAATCAATAAGCGCGCCTTCGGGCGGTGTGCCGGGTGCCGTCGTGTCGGTGGGGTCTCCGCCGCAGGAAACGAGGGCGCAAAGCAGCATCGTGCCAATAAGCAGAATGGCGCAAAGGGGTTTCAGAAAACGCATAGGCTTCCTCCTTAATAGTTTATCTTACTTTATTGTATCAAAAAAAGTGAAAATTGCAAGGTTTTTTAGGAAACTTTCACAAAGAAGAGGCAAAAAAATAATAAAGGGGCGACCATCGGTCGTCCGCCACCAACGTAGGAGCGAAAAGAGGGAAAGAAGGCGCAAAAGCATCTTGACAAGGGGGCGAATTATGATATATAATTATATGAATTATATTATTTTTTCCGCGCGCTATCCTTGCGCGGGAGAGAGGAAGCGTTATGCAGCACTTTAATAAGGTTCCTACCAACGTAAGCTTCCCCGAAAGGGAGAAGGAGGTCTTGCGCTTTTGGCAGGAAAACCGTATCTTTGAAAAAAGCATCGAGGGAAAGTGTGGGGAGAACTATACCTTCTACGACGGGCCCCCGACCGCGAACGGCAAGCCGCACATCGGCCACGTCTTGACGCGCGTTATTAAGGATATGATCCCCCGCTACCGCGCCATGAAGGGCGCGCATATTCTCCGTAAGGCGGGCTGGGATACCCACGGCCTTCCGGTTGAATTAGAGGTAGAAAAGAAGCTGGGGCTTGACGGCAAAGAGCAGATCGAGCAGTACGGCCTTTCCCCCTTTATCGACGAATGCAAGGAAAGCGTTTGGAAATATAAAGGAATGTGGGAGGAGTTTTCGGGCACCGTCGGCTTCTGGGCGGATATGGACGATCCGTACGTCACCTACCACGACGACTATATCGAATCCGAATGGTGGGCCTTGAAGCAGATCTTCGACAAGGGGCTTCTCTACAAGGGCTTTAAAACGGTTCCCTACTGCCCGCGCTGCGGCACCCCGCTTTCGAGCCACGAGGTAGCCCAAGGATATAAAACGGTCAAAGAGCGCTCGGCCATCGTGCGCTTCAAGCTCGTGGACGAGGACGCCTATTTCCTCGCGTGGACGACGACGCCCTGGACGCTTCCTTCGAACGTCGCCCTTTGCGTGAACCCCACCGATACCTATTGCCGCGTGAAGGCGGTGGACGGCAAGACCTATTATATGGCGAAGCCTCTGCTTGAAAAGGTTCTCTCTCCCCTTGCCGAAGAAGGCAAGGCGGCCTACGAGATCCTTGACAGCTTCGAGGGTAAGACCCTTGAAGGGCGCGCCTATATTCCGCTTTTCGATTGCGCCAAGCATGACGCCGAGAAGCAGAAAAAGAATGCCCATTTCGTGACCTGCGACAGCTACGTTTCGATGGAGGACGGTACCGGTATCGTTCATATCGCCCCCGCCTTCGGTGAGGACGATAACCGCATCGGCAAGCGCTACGATCTGCCCTTCGTGCAGAAGGTAGACGCCAAGGGTCTTATGACCGAGGATACCCCCTTCGGCGGTCTTTTCGTCAAGGATGCCGATAAAGAGGTCTTAAAGGATCTTGAGGGGCGCGACCTTCTCTTCTCGGCGCCGAAGTTCGAGCATGAGTATCCCTTCTGCTGGCGCTGCGATACCCCCCTGATCTATTACGCCCGCGATACCTGGTTCATCAAGATGAGCGCGGTACGCGAGGATCTTATCCGCAACAACAAGACGGTCAACTGGATCCCCGAGAACATCGGCGAAGGCCGCTTTGGCGACTGGCTGAAGAACGTGCAGGACTGGGGCATCTCGCGTAACCGTTACTGGGGCACGCCCCTTCCGATCTGGGAGTGCGCCTGCGGGCACAAGCATTGCATCGGCTCGGTCGAAGAGCTTCGCAGCCTTTCTTCGAACTGCCCCGAGAAGATCGAGCTTCACCGCCCCTATATCGACGCGGTCACCTTCCCCTGCCCCCTGTGCTCGGGCGAGATGAAGCGTGTTTCCGAGGTTATCGACTGCTGGTTCGATTCGGGCGCCATGCCCTTTGCCCAGTGGCACTACCCCTTTGAAAACAAAGAGATCTTTGAGGCGAATTTCCCCGCCGACTTTATCAGCGAGGCGATCGACCAGACCCGCGGTTGGTTCTATTCCTTGATGGCGATCTCAACGCTGATCTTCAATAAGGCCCCCTATAAGAACGTTATCGTGCTTGGTCATGTTCTTGATAAGGACGGGCAGAAGATGTCCAAATCCAAGGGCAACGCCGTTGTCCCGATGGAGGAGCTGACGAAATACGGCGCCGACGCCGTTCGCTGGTACTTCTATTCGAACAGCGCGCCTTGGCTCCCCAACAAATACCACGAGGGCGCGGTGCTGGAAGGGCGCAACAAGTTTATCGGCACGCTTTGGAACACCTACGCCTTCTTCACCCTTTATGCGAACATTGACGGATTTAACCCGAAAGAGCATGCGCTTTGTAAAGAAAACCTTACGGTTATGGATCGCTGGATCCTCTCGCGTCTGCAAAACACCGTCGCGGCGGTTGACCGTCATCTCGGCGATTACGAGATCCCCGAAACCGCGCGCGCTCTGCTTGATTTTGTCGGCGATCTGAGTAACTGGTACGTCCGCCGTTGCCGTGAGCGCTTCTGGGCCAAGGGCATGGAAAGCGACAAGGTTGCCGCCTATATGACGCTTTATACCGTGCTGGTCACGATGGCCAAGATCACGGCACCGATGATCCCCTTCACGGCCGAGGATATCTATCGCAACCTCGTTGCGGGCATTGATAAGGATGCGCCCGAAAGCGTGCATCTGTGCGATTTCCCGACGGTAGACGAAACCCTCGTTGATAACGAGCTGGAGAAGAATATGGACGCCGTTTTGTCGGTCGTCACCCTGGGTCGCTCCTGCCGCAACGCCGCTTCGGTCAAAAACCGCCAGCCGCTTGCCGAGATGTACGTCAAGGGGGCCGAGCTTCCGCCCTTCTTTGCCGAGATCATCAAGGATGAATTGAATATTAAAGAGGTCGTCTTTACCGAATCGGTACGCGACTTCACGACCTATACCTTCAAGCCCCAGCTTCGTACGGTCGGGCCGAAGTTCGGTAAGCACCTGGGCTTTATCCGCACCGCGCTTTCGACCCTTTCCGGCAACGACGCGATGGATGAGCTTACGGCAAAGGGCTGCCTTACCCTTACGGCGCCCGACGGCGCCGAGATCGCGCTTCTTGAAGAGGATCTTCTCATTGAGCAGGTCAAGGCCGACGGCTTTGAATCGGTTGGCGACCGCGGCATCACCGTGGTTCTGAATACCAAGCTTACCGAGGCGCTTTTGGAAGAAGGCTTCGTGCGTGAGCTGATCAGTAAGATCCAAACCATGCGTAAGGATAGCGGCTTCGAGGTTACCGACCATATCGAGATCGGCTTCGGGGGTAGCGAAAAGATCCGCGCGATCTTAGAAAAGAATCAAGAAGAGATCGCCTCAGCTACGCTTGCCGACGCGGTAAACTATCAAGAAGAAAACGGAAAGGCGTGGAATTTGAACGGCGAGAGCGTTTCGCTGTCGGTTAAGCGTCTTTCGTAAGGAGAAAAGAATGAACGAAAAGATTTTAGCGCGTGTCGGCGGGATGCCGATCACCGAAGAGGATTTGAACGGAATGCTCGTGGCCCTCGGCCCGCGCGCCGATGCCTACCGCTCGAAGGAGGGGATGGCGGCGCTGCTTGACGAGCTGATCAATCAAAAGCTCTTTCTTCTCGAAGCCCAGAAGAACCTCTTTGAGGCTGAGCCCGCCTTCCAGCTGAAGCTGAAAAAGACCAAGGAATCGCTGCTTGCCGAGTACGGCATCCGCAAGGCGCTTGGCAACGTTTCGGTTAAGGAAGAGGAGGCTCGTAAGTTTTACGACGAGAACCTTGATAAATTCAACCAGGGCGAGACGGTGAACGCCGCCCATATCCTCGTTGCCACCGAGGAAGAAGCCAACGAGATCAAGGAAAAGATCGAAAAGGGCGAGATGACCTTTGAAGAGGCCGCCAAGGCGTATAGCTCCTGCCCCTCGAAGGAAGCGGGCGGAAGCCTTGGGGAATTCAGTCGCGGGCAGATGGTTCCCGAGTTTGAAGAGGCCGCCTTTGCCGCCGAGATCGGCAAGGTCAGCGCCCCCGTAAAGACCCAGTTCGGCTTCCACCTCATCCGCGTCAACGCCAAGAACGAGGCAACCCCCATCGCCTACCACGAGGCAAGAGAAACCATCTATCAGAAGCTTCATGCCGATAAGCAGCAGGCCGCTTACCAGAGCAAGGTGAATCAGCTGAAGATCATGTTCCCCGTGGATAGGTTTTGACAAAAAGAAAACCAAACGTTCTTTTGTATAAGGAAGAAAAAACGGCAGATAAAATTCTGCCGTTTTTTCTATAAGGTTTTGACAAAAGGGCTTGCACTTGAATTCGTATCACAAGCGCACCGAGCAAATTTTAAAAACGCGCTTTCATAGGCTCCCTCCGGGAGGGAGCTGGCGACGTAGGCGCCTGAGGGAGAAGGCGGGACGCACGAGGGGGATAAGCCCAACGTTACTTAGGCTCCCACCACCGCTGCCGCGGTCCCCCTCCCTCTATGAGGGAGGCTTTTACGACAGCGTCAATATATTCGCACACACCCACAAAATTCGTATTGATCTGCCGATTTGTAAACCGAATAACCGTTAGGTCATATCCTTCAAGGATCTCTGTGCGAAACGCATCCTTTTGCGCGCCCTCTTCGGTATAATGCTGCGCACCGTCGATTTCTATAATCAGCTTTGCCTTATGACAATAAAAATCCGCTATAAAATTATCGATCGCCTTTTGCCGCTGAAATCTTATTTTGTAGTTGGATAAGAAATCATACCACAAATGATTTTCCTCGGGCGTTGCGTTTTTTCGAAGGTTTCTGGCAAGAGTAATATTTTTCTTGTTATAATCAAGAGACATAGTTGCTCCTCCCCATAATGCTATATTCAATTATATCACAAAAACGGCAGAGAAGGAATATCTCTGCCGTTTTTTACGAAGGTTTTTATGGAAAAAGAGCCGCCGCTTTTGGCGATTTTGGCTTTCAAAATCGATCATTCATCCTTAACGTATTCGAGGATATCGCCAAGGGTGCAATCCAAGGCGGTGCAGATACGGTCTAAAATATAACTGTCATACCGAACGACACGGTTTTTGTAATAGCGATCTACGGTTTGAAATTTTACGTCGATCCGTTTGGCTAATTCATATCGCGTGATGCCGCATTTTTCCAAATACTTATCTAAGGTTAACCGTACCATTTGTATCCCCCCTTTTTACTGTGTATATTCTACCGAATATATACCCATCTTGACAATCTACCTTGTTTAGTATATACTTAATTAGGTATATAATAATGAGGGAAAAGCCCACGAAAAATCGGGGGAAAGGATGAAAGCTTGCTTTATAGGACATAAAACCATTGAAAAAACCGAAGAGCTTATATCTTCTTTGAAAGAAACGGTGGTAACGCTTATAAATAAGGGCGTTATTACTTTTTTCTTTGGTAGCATGAGTGAGTTTGATGCCTTGTCGTGGGAAGTTGTTACAGAACTAAAAAAAGAACACCCTTGTATCAGAAGAGTGTACGTTAGGTCGGCATATCAATACATAAATGAAGCGTACGAAAAATATCTGCTTAAATCGTATGAAGAAACGTATTTCCCACCTAAAATAGAAAAGGCCGGTAAATATTCTTACGTTGAACGAAATTGCGAAATGATTGACAGCTCTACGTATTGCGTGTTTTATTATAACGAGAATTATATCACACCGTTAAAGCGACAATCTAAATATAATACGACAGTAACCTTGCGGCGTAATAGCGGCACAAAAATTGCTTATAACTACGCCGAAAAAAAGAAAAAAACAATAATCAATTTATATAAATAGGCGTGGGGGCGCATTTGCCTTCTAAATCTGTACGTCCCGGACTTCGGATTTGGTGAACGAGATAAAAAGCCACGTTGTGGCTTTTTATCGAAGTGATACCCCGCAAAGCAAGGAGAAATGAAGCGAAAGAGAATGAGCGCGCATTTCGACTATGCGACCGGGGAGGACATAAGCGAAAGAAAAAAGAGATGCGATAGGGTTGTACCCTAAAGGACAGTTTTGCAAGAATGCGGTATATCTCGAAAGAGGTATGCCGTATTTCGCGTTTGTGGACACAAAGGCAGTGCTTGTCAGAAAAAATGACAAGGCATAGATGAACATAAAAAAGCTCCCTTTACACAAGGGAGCCTTTTAGCGATCAGCTTCCAAT
>JAZRFI010000014.1:0-6915 GCA_045661285.1 Eubacteriales bacterium
CGCCGCCCTTCTTTCCAAGCGCTTCCTTCCGCACCCAGATCCCCGTGAAAGCCGCCCCCTTATCGGGCGCGGCAGCCAAAAGGCGGCGCTCGCCTTCGGTGAAAAAGCGGCGGGCGATGCCCTCTTCCTTCTCGGTAAAGGCTTGCTTGATCGGCTCGATATCCACCCCGATCGGGCCATCGGCAAGCGCGCAAAGAGCGAGATCCTTGCTATGCGAAATATTGAAATATAGGCCTCCCTCGGTAAAATACGGCTTCCCCTTTTCCGAAAAGGCGATCAGCGGCAGGGGGGTATGCCCGCTTTCGCTTGCCCACAAAACCGTAAGCAACACAAGCCCGCCAAGGCGAAGCGCGCGCGCCCCCTTTTCCTTGGGGGCAAGGGCGTAGGGGCGAAGCGCTTCGGGAAGAAGCGAAAGCCCCTCTAAAAAATCCTCTTCCTCCCGATAAAGAGAGGCGTCCATATAGCGGTAAGCGATCATACCATTAAAAGGATCGGCAAAATCATCGGGCGGCGGCGGGTCTTTTTAAAGAGGAAGTGCGAAAGCTCGTCTTTAATACGCGCTTTCAGCTCTCCAAGATCCTTAACACCCAGCTCTAACGCCTCGTTGAGCGTTTGCTCCGAAAGCTCTTTGATCTCGCCCATCAGCTTTTCGGCTTCTTTGACGTACACGAACCCGCGCGAGATGATCTCGGGGCCCGCGAACACCAGCGAATCACGCAAGGCAACCGTTGCGACCACCGCGATGATGCCGTCCTCTGAAAGCAGTAAGCGATCACGAAGCACCGCCGAGCCAACGTCGCCGATGCCGCTGCCGTCTACCAGCACGCGGCCCGCGTGTACGGGCGCGCCCCAGCGGCAGCTTTTTTTATCTAACTCCAAAACCGAGCCGTTGTCACCGATAAAGATATTCTTCGGCTCGATCCCCATCGCCTCGGCGATCTCACGGTGCGCGAAAAGGTGGCGGGGCTCGCCGTGGATCGGCATAAAATAGGTGGGGCGCACAAGGCCGAGCATCAGCTTTAATTCCTCTGAGCAGGCGTGACCCGATACGTGGATCCCCTCGATCGAGCCGTCGTTTTCAACGCGGATCCCATTTTTCACAAGCGCGTTGACGATCTTGCCGATCAGCTTTTCGTTACCGGGAATGGCACTGGAAGAAAGCACCACCACGTCACGGGCGGAAAGCTTTACACGATCATGCTCGCCAAAGGCCATGCGCGAAAGCGCCGACATCGGCTCGCCTTGGCTGCCGGTCGTCAGAAGCGTCAGCTCCTCGGGGCGGAAGCGCTTCATCTCCTGCGGCTCAACGATGGTTCCCTCGGGCGCTTCGATATACCCAAGCTCCATCGCGGCGCGAACGACCGCCGTCATACTGCGACCAAAGACCACCACGCGGCGATCATGGCGCACGCTGGCGTCGATGATCTGCTGAATTCTGTGGACGTTGGAGGAGAAGGGCGCCACCAGAAGGCGGCGATCGGGGTATTTGTTAAAGAGATGCTCCAGCGAATTGCCGACCCTTCTTTCCGAGGGGGTATAGCCCTCTCGCTCGGCGTTGGTCGATTCGCCCAGCATCAGAAGAACCCCGCGGTCTCCGATCGCGGAGATGCGGCCGATATCCATCATTCTTCCGCCGATCGGCGAAACGTCGAGCTTAAAGTCGCCCGTATGGAACACGGTACCGACAGGGGTCGTGATCGCAAGCGCGCATGCATCGGGGATCGAGTGGTTCACGTGGATAAACTCGGCGGAAAAAGCGCCGAGAGAGAGCGTCGCGCCCGCCGAAACGGTGCGAAGATCCGCCTTTTTCGGCAGGCGGAATTCACTCAGCTTGTTTTTAAGGATCCCCAGCGTTAGGGCGGTGCCGTATACGGGGGCCGAGATCTTTTTGAGAAGATAGGGTACGCCCCCGATATGATCCTCGTGCCCGTGGGTAAGAAGGATCCCCTTTACCTTATGGGCGTTTTCTTCGATATAAGTAATATCGGGGATCACGAGGTCTACCCCCGGCATCTCTTCGTCGGGGAAGGCGATCCCGCTGTCTATAATCAAAAGGTCGTCCCCGTATTCGAGAACGCACATATTTTTTCCGATCTCCGAAAGACCGCCGAGGAAAAAGACGCGCAGCTTCTTTCTTTGCGTGTCGGCGCTTTTTTTATTCTTTTTTTCAGAAAGAGGCGGGCTTACCAAAGCGGGGGTCTTTTTCTTTCCCCCCTCGGTACGCGGCCCCCTTACGGGAAAGCGCGCGGCCTCCTTCTTGCTTTTTTCGGATCTCATAAATCGCGGCTCCTTCGTTTTCGGGGGGGTTTTCTTTTTGGAAAAGGCGCCACCCGCGGTTTTTCTCTTTTTTTCTTCTGTCATTCGTCATTCCTTTCGTTTCGGTCGAAAAGGACGGCGCCCCTCTTTCTCAAAACGCCAAAAAAAGCGGCAATAAAAGAGAGGCGGCGGTAACCATTCCCAGTAAAAAGGAGAGGGTCTGCCGTCGCTTTTCATTCCCCGCACGGGGGGATTCCCATCGATTTTCGTCGAGGATGCGGTTCGCTTCCTCCAAAAGATCCGCCCTCTTCGCTACGCCCCCGCGGGGGTCGTCCTTCAAAATAAAGCAGACCTCTTCAAAATAACGGCTGTTCGGATTTTGCAGCCGTACCATTCTTTTTTCGTATCCCTTTACCATCCTATTTCTCCTTTTTCGGTCTTATAGGACAGTATTCCCCTCTTTTCCATTTTTATGCAAAAGAGAAGCGGCGTATGCGCGAAAATTCCCGCACGCACGCAGCGCGGGAAGAAAATATGAAATACTTTTTACCCAAGGGCCGTATCGGGGGGAGGGTATCCCCCCGTAAAACGGCGTTTCGGTCTTATCCCTTGCGGAACAGGTCAAACAGGTTACCGCTTCTTTCGGTGTTACCGACCGAGGTTACGGTAAAGTCAAACTCGTCCTCTCCTGCAACCGGCTCTTCAACGATCGGCTCTTCCGTAACCGAGGGTACTTCCTCCTCGGTAGCGAGAGCGACCGAAAATTCGGCGGGCGTCTCTTCGATGGCGGCGGGGGCGGCGGCGCGGCGCTTTCTCGGCTTCTTCACTCTTTCAACGACCACCTCGTAGTTGTCGGCGAGCAGGTCGTCAATGCTGATACCGAACAGCATCTTGATGGCGATCAGCTTTTCCGCTTCGGGGTACGAATCGCCCACTTCCCATTTATAGACGGCTTGGCGGGTTACACCGACCGCCTTGGCAAAGCCCTCCTGGGTGAAGCCGTTTGCCTTACGCAGGGCAACGATTTTTTCATTGTACTTCATCATGACCGAAAACCTTTCTGTATCATAGATTTATTAAAATTAAGATTATACAAGAATAGTGTTACTGGTTTTTCCCGATTTAACCCTTATTCGGAAAGCGTCTCTTCCGAAGCGGGGGCGCTTTCCTCGGTTTTTTCGGGGATCGGGGTAGAGGCTAAGATCTTTTCGGCCTCTTCGGCTTCCTTTTCGATCTCCTCTTCCTTCTCAAGGCGCGCGAAGGTTACGACCTTTACGCCCTCGTTAAGGCGCATCACGATAACGCCGCCCGCCGTACGGGAATAGATCGGGATACCCGAAACCGGGGTACGGATGATAACGCCCGCGTCGGTGATCAGCATGCAGTCGTCATCCTCGCTGACCGTGGCGATCGAGGCAAGGCTACCGGTCTTATCGCTGATCTTATGGCAGGAAACGCCGTGTCCGCCGCGATTCTTCATCAGGCGGAACTCTTCAAAGAGGCAACGCTTACCGAAGCCGTTCTCGGTGATGGTGAGAAGCTGCTTCGATTCATCAACGACCACGACCCCAACGACCTCGTCATCCCCCGTAAGGCGGATGCCGCGCACGCCGCGGGCGGTACGGCCCATCGAACGGGCGTTTTCCTCAGAGAAGCGAACGGCAAGACCCGATTTCGTCGCAAGCATCAGCTCTTCACCGCCGACCGTGCGACGCACGTACAGCAATTCGTCGCCTTCGTCAAGCGTTAAGGCACGCTTACCGCCCTTACGCTGGTAGGCGTATTCCGAAATGGGCGTACGCTTGATTACGCCGCGGCGGGTAACCATCGTCAAAAATTCCTCGCCCTCAAAGTCGGCAATCGGAATGATCGCGGTGATCTTTTCACCCTCCTCGACCTCCAAGACGTTGACGATGTTGGTACCCTTGGCGGTACGCGAGGCCTCGGGCAGGCGGTAGGCCTTCTTCATATAGACCTTGCCGAGGTTGGTAAAGAAGAGCAGGTTTTCATGGCTATTGGCCACGATAACGTTCTCAACGAAGTCCTCTTCCTTGGTGGTCATACCCGTGATGCCCTTACCGCCTCTATGCTGGGCGGAATAGGTGGAAGCGGGCTGGCGCTTGATATAGCCGCCGTGCGAAAGCGTGATAACGCAGGTGTGCCGCTCGATCAGATCCTCAATGTCGATCTCGTCGGTCGCCTCGATCAGCTCGGTTCTTCTGGCGTCGCCGAACTTATCGCGGATGACCTCAAGCTCTTCTTTAATGATCTCTTTGACCTTGTTTTCATCGGAAAGGATGGCCGTAAGCTCGTTGATCTTGGCGTTCAGCTTTTCGATGCGGTCCTCGATCTTCTGTCTTTCCAGTCCCGAAAGCTTACCAAGCGTCATCTCGACGATCGCTTGGGTCTGCGCGTCGGTAAGACCGAAGGAGGCCGACAGCTTTTCCTTCGCGTCGGGGATCGAAGCGCTGGCGCGGATGATCTCGATCACCTCGTCGATATGGTCGATCGCGGTCTTATAGCCCTCGAAAATGTGTACCTCGCTAAGCGCCTTCTCCAGCTCGAAGCGGCAGCGTCTGGTGATGACCTCTTCTTGGTGGGCGATGTAGGAATCAAGAATCGCGGGGAGCGAAAGCGTCTTCGGCTCACCGCCGACGAGCGCCAGCATATTAACGGCGCAGGTGCTTTGCAGCTGGCTGTATTTATAAAGCTGATTAAGGATGACCTCGCCGTTCGCGTCGCGCTTATATTCAATAACGATACGCATACCGGCACGCCCGGACTCGTCACGAATATCGGTAATACCCTCGATCTTCTTATCCTTTACGAGATCGGCCATCGCGGCAACAAGCATACTCTTGTTTACCATATAGGGGATTTCGGTAACAATGATACGCCGATTTTCCTCTTCTACCCGTGCGCGGGCACGCACGATCACGCGACCCTTACCGGTGGTATAGGCGTCGTACATACCGCGGCTTCCGTAGATGATACCCTTGGTCGGGAAGTCGGGACCCTTGATGTAATTCATCAGATCGGCTACCGAGCATTCGGGGTTATCGATACGGTAGATCGTCCCGTCGATGACCTCGGTAAGGTTATGCGGGGGGATGTTGGTCGCCATACCGACGGCGATACCCACCGACCCGTTGACAAGCAGGTTCGGGAAGCGGGAAGGCAGAACGGTAGGCTCCTTTAAGCGGTTATCGTAGTTGGGAACGAAATCGACGACGTTCTTTTCGATATCGTTCATCATATAATCGGCGATCTTCGACATACGCGCCTCAGTATAACGGTACGCGGCGGCGCCGTCGCCGTCTACGTTACCGAAGTTACCGTGGCCGTCTAGCAGCGGGTAGCGAAGCGAGAAATCCTGCGCCAAGCGTACCATGGTATCGTATACCGCCGAGTCACCGTGCGGATGATAGCGACCTAAGACGTTACCGACCGTGGTTGCCGATTTGCGGAAGGGCTTATCGTAGGTTAAGCCGTCCTCGTACATAGCGTACATAATGCGGCGCTGGCCGGGCTTCATGCCGTCACGCACGTCGGGAAGCGCGCGCGAGGTAATAACGCTCATCGAATATTCAAGGAACGCGGTCTTTACCTCTTTTTCCATGTAGCGGCTTTCGATCTTCTGGTTGGGAAAGGAAATATCTTCGCTTATCTTATGATGTTCCATTGTATTCTCCTTTCTCAAATATCCAGATTTTGTACGTATTTGGCGTTCTGCTCAATGAATTCACGGCGGGGCTCAACCTCGTCGCCCATCAGAAGCGAGAATACCTGATCGCACAGCATCGCGTCACTCATTTCAACCTTTAAGAGCGTACGGCGCTCGGGGTCCATGGTGGTCTCCCACAGCTGCTCGGGGTCCATTTCACCAAGACCCTTATACCGCTCTGCCTCAATATGGCCGCCAAGCTCTTCGATGATCTTATCTCTTTCGGCGTCCGAGAAGGCGTAGCGCTCCTGCTGCTTACCCTTCTTGATCTTATAAAGCGGCGGCTGGGCAAGATAGATATGCCCGTTTTCGATCAGCTGCTTCATATGGCGGAAGAAGAAGGTAAGAAGAAGGATACGGATATGCGCCCCGTCTACGTCGGCATCGGCCATCAGAATGATCTTGCCGTAGCGAAGCTTACTGATATCGAATTCCTCTCCGATACCGCATCCAAGGCTTTGGATGATCGGGATCAGCGAGGGGTTGGCGTAGACCTTGTCAAGTCGGCTCTTTTCGACGTTCAATACCTTACCGCGAAGCGGAAGGATCGCCTGGAAGCGGCTGTCACGCCCATCCTTGGCGGAACCGCCTGCCGAGTCTCCCTCTACGAGGTAAAGCTCGGTCAGCTCCGCGCGCTTTTCCTGACAGTCGGCCAGCTTACCGGGCAAAGAGGAGCCTTCCAAAACGCTCTTTCTTCTCGTCAGCTCTCTGGCCTTACGGGCGGCTTCTCTGGCGCGGAAGGCGGCCATCGCCTTTTCGATGATCGCGCGACCAGAGGCGGGATTTTCCTCAAAATATTCTTCCATCTTCTGCGAAACGATGGAATCGACCAGAACGCGCCCCTCGGAGTTTCCGAGCTTTGCCTTTGTCTGGCTTTCAAACTGCGCGTCCTGTAATTTTACGCTGATAATGGCGGTGATCCCCTCTCGGACGTC
>JAZRFI010000015.1:0-5392 GCA_045661285.1 Eubacteriales bacterium
GAACGACATGGCTACGACCCGACTTAGCCGCTTCAACCGTGGGCGCAGCCTCCGCTACGACCTCTTCGGCGCCAGCCTCGGGCTCCTCCACCGCAACCTCAGCGGCAGCAGCCTCTAACGCAGCCAATTCTTCTTCGGTGAATTGGTTGGCAGAGATCTCTTCCGCAAGGGCGGCGGCAGCCAAAGCTTCGGCCTGCTCGTCCTTCAACCCGTAGCCGCACTTAGTGCAGAACTTGATGCCGGCACGCATCTTCGATCCGCATTGAGCGCAAATCACTACTTTTTTCATGGCGTTCTCCTATCTAAAACTTTTAATTAAAACTAGTTCTTCGGTGTAACAGGGACCCCCAAAAATCCCAGAATACACCTTGTATAGTATAATATATTATAACTTACGCTTTTTCCGATGTCAATATATTTTTTAAAAAAATCGGGGCATTTTTTGCGTTTTTTTTCATCTTTTTTTCGAGAAACGGCAAAGACGAAAAAACAAAGGTTCGGTTTTAACAGACGTTTTTTTGCGTCTTCATTTCATTACACCTTGACCTGTGTGTTTTATTTAGGTTCACTAATCTTAAAATGTAATGTTGGGTTTGCATTTTTGAACGTTCGCTTTTAAAAAGAGAGCCGTCTATATAATAATATTGAACAGTTTTTTCATTCCATAATCACGTTCAGACGAAGTTTTTTACCGTTTAAAACACACAAGGCCCTCGCTTTTTTGGCGAAGGCCCCGTTTTTGGTTATTAAAAAATGAGGTTGTCGTGTACGATACGAAGCTCTCTCGGAGGATGCAACGTATATTTATCTCCGCGCATCAAGGCGCGCCCCTCTTTAAGAACAATGACCTGCGTTTCGGGGTCGATCCTCTCGATCACCGATTCTTCGCCGTTCTCCCAACGCGCGATCCAACCGGCATACAGGTGCGAGCGGCGGCGCGGAACGGGGGGCAACGACGCGCCGCGGTTGCGGTTGGCGCCGCGCTTGAAGCTGCGCCCGTCCAGCACCTCTCCGACCCCACATTCACACCGCGTATACGCAAGGGGGGTGCCGACACCGTGGATGAGGTTGTCGTGTACGATCGCCCCTTCGGCATCGTCGCGTATGGCGATGGCGGTCACGTTTTCATCGGGGATCGCCCCGACACTGTTGGTATAGATCTGGTTATCCGAAACGGTTACGCCCTCGGCCTCCACGTTGATGGCGATGCGCTTTTCCGAGGGGGAAAACTCGGCGGTCATATCAAGGATATTTCCGTTGATAACGGCGTTGCGCGCCGGCAGATCGCGCGGCCCCGTATCGCCCCAGATGCGAATGGCGTTTGAATTGAACTTAATGAAATTGTTCCCGCGGATGATGACCTGCTCGGCGGCGGCGCTCACACCGATCATAGCAGCCCCGTACGGGCATCCGCCCTCAAAGGTGTTATCGGCAATCACGTGCTGACCCGAGCCAAGGATCTCGAACGCCTCCTTGCGGTGGCGGATATTCCCGATCGCCACGGCGCCGGCATTTTTGAAGTAGCACCCCTTGACCTGCACGAAGCGGGAAGCGCCCTCCCAACTGCAACCGCCGACGTTCACCACGCGGCAATCGATAACGTGGGCGTTTTCGCTGAAATCGTTCGTGTTGAAGGCGTTACGCGCGCAATCCTCAACCGAACAACGGTAAAAGGTCATGGATTTGGTATACTGAGGCGGAACCTCATGCCCCATACGGGCGGGGCTGCTGCTGAAAAAGCACTCGGCCGACATTTTTCGGGCGTGGCAATTTTCAACGTAGACCCGTTCGGTTCCGTTCACGCAAAGGGCGTTGGATTTTTTGAAATAAAAGCCCCAGGTGTGCCCCCCGTTTTCCAGGCGGATATAGCCCGCCATATCGCGGTCCTCATACCCCATCCCCCCGCAAAGGGTGAGATCGTACATATTAAATTCGGTACCGCCGATGGGGTTGATGCAAGGCCCGCCCGGCGCCTCGATCCCGATCTCGCCGTCCCCGATATCGAGCACCGTATTCTCGGCGCTCTCGCCTCGCACGGTGAAGGAGGTGGGATCCTTTACGACGAGCGTTTTATCGATCTTATAATAGCCGTTGGGAACAAAAAGGTTTTTCTTCATCGCAAGGGCTTGGTCGATCGCCCCTTGAAGCGCTTCGGTGTTGCTGTGGCAGGCGTCCCCCTCGGCCGATACCCTCGGCGCGCCATCAAGGATCAGCGTATTCCCTTCGATCGCCTCTACGGTCGCCGTGAAATAAGAGCGCATAACGATCCCGAGCGAAAAGCCGCGATCGCGTTCGACCGGCTTAAAGCGGACTTCAAGCCCCCCGGAAAGAGGTTGCCAATCACCGGTGATCCTGATCCCCTCTTGCCAATGGCGCCCAAGGTCATCGGTGAAACGGAAGGCCATGAGGTCATCCTTTTCAATATCTATAATATAAGCGACGTGCGATCCGTTCTTCCCTTCCCAACCGCGAAGCTCAATGACCTCTTCCGCCGTATGGTTAAACTCGGTTCGCATCGTGATATTGTTTTGAAGGATCTTTAAGCAATCGCAGCGCGGATCTCCTCCGGTAAAGCGGACCTTGTCCCCCACCTTGAAATCCCCGATATCCGCCAACACCGCGCGACAAGAGCCCGCCGTTAGGATCGCCTTCGTTTCAAACGAAGAGCTGACGACCCCGAAATCGGCGGCGTTTAAATATCCGAGCATACTTTCGTATTTCATCGATTTTCCCCTTATAAAGCTTTTTGGGTCACTATCATCATTATACCGAATTTTGGAAGGATTGCAAGGGTATAGATAATATTATTCATATAAAATATCATATTTTTTATTTACAACACGGCTTTTGAATGGTATAATGCTTATGGCGAGGAACGAAAAATACTTTGCGCTCTTTCGCCGCATTTTTTGCAAAATTAAAGGAGATCTTCTAATGGAAAAGGTAAAGATTGGCTTTATCGGATACGGCAGACGCGGAAAGGGCATGCTGACAACGGTTGCAAAGATGCCCGACGTTGAGGTAGTCGCCGTATGTGATATTTACGAGGATCGGCAGCAGCAGGCGGCCGCCGCGGTTGCACAGATCACGGGCAACACCCCCGCCTGTGTCACCGATTACCGTGATCTTTTCAATATGAAGCTTGACGCGGTGATCAATTGCGCCTCTTGGGCCGATCACGTCAACGTCGCCGTCGATTGCATGAACGCGGGCGTTCCGATCGGCTTTGAGGTCGGCGGGGCGTATAACGTGGACGAATGCTGGGAGCTTGTAAAGGCGTACGAGCGTACCAAGACCCCTTGCATGATGCTGACCAACTCCAAATTCGCCAAGCGCAATATGTCGGTCGTAAAAATGGCGAAGGAGGGGCTTTTCGGCCGCGTGATCCACTGTGACGGCGGCTACTGCCACTATATGGCCAAGGGCGTTGTGGAAGAGCATTATACCAAAAAGTATTACCGCCTTATCAACTACACGCTCCGCAATTCCGAGAACTATCCCTTCCACGCGATGGGCTCGATCATCGATATCCTCGATCTCAACCGCGGTAACAAGATCCTTACCGTTTCCTCGGTCGCCTCTTGTGCGGCGGGCATCCAAAGCTATATTCAAGAGACCCACGGGCACGAGCATCCGTACGCCGGCGTCAACATCGCGCAGGGCGATATCGTCACCACCACCATCAAGTGCGTCCGCGGTGAAACCATCACGCTTCGCCTCGATACCACCCTTCCCCGCCCCTATTCGCGCCGCTTTGAGGTTCACGGCACTCGCGGGCTGTTTATGGAGGACGGAAACCTCGTTTACTTAAAGGATTATCCCGAAACCTGCAAGGAAAGCGCCCAAGCGCTTTACAACAACGCCGACGAATTCGTAGAGAAATTCAAGCACGAGATCTGGGAAGAGGACAAGAGCTTTGCGGTAGGCGACGTCAGCATGTCGATGGATGCCGGGCACGGCGGGACCGACTTCTTCGTTATCCGCGCGTTTCTTGACAGCTTAAAGAACGGCTGGCCGATGATCACCGACGTGTATGAGGCGGCCCTTATGATGGCCTTAACGCCGCTTAGCGAGGAATCGATCGCAAAGGGCGGCGCCCCCGTTATGGCGCCCGACTTCACGAAGGGGCGTTACTTAACGAGAAAGCCCTTGACCCGTGAAGACAACTTCTGGTGCATCTAATTCGCAAATCTCTTTACAAAGCCTTTACCGCATGCTATAATTCTTAAAGTAAATCAAAAAAACAATTCAAGGCAAGGAGAAACAGCAATGAGCATCCTTAATCTTCCTCATGCGTATGATCTGGTCGTCGGCGATACGTTTGAGCTTTTTCACCGCGGTATTCTAAAGTGCGCAGAACCCTCGTTCTATGACCTGGAATTCGAGTGGTTGACGGGCGAGCAGAGCGGCACGTCCTACCGTCGCAAGTTCGTCTTTACGCCGACCGAAGAGGATGTCGGCCAGCGCAAGCTTCGCATCATCTTGCGTGACAATACCGGGGCCCCGATTGAGGAAAAGACGGTCGATATGCGCGTTTGGAACAAGCCTCAATCGCCTAAAAGCGAGTACGTCGTGCTTTGTATGGGCGACTCGGGCGTTTCTCCCGGTATCTGGCCATCTGAGCTGCACCGCCGTCTGACGGGCACCGATGGCACACCGAATGGCGACGCGCTCAAAAACATCCGTTTTATCGGAACCAATGAGAAATTCGGCGTACGCCACGACGGCTACGGCGGATGGAGCTTTAGGTCCTTTACAATGGCCGGCAGCGACAAACGATTCATGTACGTATACGGCGATTTTGCAGACAAAAACGAGGCCGAAGACCAGCATAGCTTTTACTCCGATGATGTCGGCGGGATCTGGAAGCTTGAGTCGATCACGAAGAACCGCATAAAGCTTATTCGCACCCAGCATGGCGGCACGCTCCCCGAAGCCCCCGGCGTGCTTCATCATGCGAGCGGCGGCACAAACCACGCCGATATCGTATATACCGAGGCAAAAGTCGCCGAGTCGAACCCCTTTTGGGACGTAGAGCTTGGGCGCAACAACTTCCGCGCGTACGCTGAGCGGATGGGCGTCGATCACATTGACGAGCTTCTCATTATGCTTGGCGGCAACAGCACCTATATGAGCGAATACGCGTATAAGCAATTGGTTCGCGATTTCCTTGACGGATTTCTTGCCGAATTCCCGGATTGCCGTATAACGCTCACCGGATTGATCGCAATCGGCCGTGACGGAACCGGCCACAACTACGGCATTCGTTTCAAGTGGTGGGAGAAGATGGAATTTATATTCAATCTTGACAAATGGTATCACGATATATCACAAGAACCCGCCTATCGCGGCAAGGTCGAGCTTTTAAGCATCCTGGGGCAGTTTGACAGCG
>JAZRFI010000016.1:0-8908 GCA_045661285.1 Eubacteriales bacterium
GGTATTTTTCGGAAAGATAGATGACCTCGGGCTCATCGGGCTTGATCTTGCCGCCGGGCAATACGATATTCACCTGACCGCGGCGCTTTAAGGCCGAAAAGGTCTGCCGCAAAAGAACAACGAGAAAGGGGGCGCACTCACCGTGCCGAACCTTAAACACACGCTCACCCTTGGCGCGCGCGGTGGCGATGATAAAGCGCACCTCTTTCCGAATGGCGTCCTCTCCCTTCGGCTGTGGCCGAACCGTATACGTCGTCATACTTTCCTCACTTTATATTGATTCTATTCGAAGCATACACGCAAAGGCTGATGCCATACGCAGCAAAGCCGCATTTTCATACCATCTGCTTTGCGAATTGTTTTCTTCCCATACCCTTCGGTTTGGGATAAAAAACGGCAAGCCAAGGCTTGCCGTTTTTTTGGTGCTCCTGCGGAGACTCGAACTCCGGACACCTTGATTAAAAGTCAAGTGCTCTACCGTCTGAGCTACAGGGGCAAATTTAACGCTCATTTATGATAACACAAGAGGAAGGCTTTGTCAAGCCTTTTTTCAAAGTTTGTAGGAAAATAATGCTATTTTCCCATAAGGATGGGGGCAAAGATCAAGGTCTTTGCCCCCCTTTTCTTTATCCGTATACCCCGCCGCCATACATAGCGGCCTCGATCTTTAAAAGGCGGTTATATTTTGCAACGCGCTCGCTTCGGCAAGGGGCGCCCGCCTTGATAAAGCCACCCCCGCAACCAACGGCAAGGTCCGCAAGCGTCGTATCCTCGGTTTCGCCCGAGCGATGCGAAAGAATATAATGGTAGCCGCTTCGCGTAGCCGTATCGATCACGCGAAGCGTCTCGCTCAGCGTACCGATCTGATTGGGCTTGATAAGAATGGCGTTGGCCGCCCCCGCCTCAATACCCGAAAGAAGACGCCTTTCGTTTGTCACGAACAGATCGTCCCCCACCAGCATGGTCGAGGATAGGCTTTCGGTAAGGGCGCACCAGCCGTCCATATCCTCTTCCCCAAGGGCGTCCTCGATCGAAAGGATGGGATACTTTCGAACCAGCTCCTTCCAATAGTCGATCAACCCCTCCGTCGTATAGCGGCGGTCGCTTTTGGGCAGACGGTACCCCTTTTCTCCCTTCTTTTTCCATTCCGAAGCGGCAGCGTCCAAGGCGATCTTGACGGTATCGGTGCTGTATCCCGCCTCTCTGATCGCGCTGCAAAGAAGCATCAACGCCTCTTCTTCTCCTTCAAGGCTGGGGGCGTATCCGCCCTCGTCTCCAACCCCCGAGGAGAGCCCCTTTCGCTTCAAGAGCTCCCCCAACGCATGATAGATCTCGCTCCCCATCCGCAGTGCCTCCTTAAAGCTTTCCGCCCCGATCGGCACCAGCATAAATTCCTGAATATCAAGGTTGTTGGCGGCGTGCGCCCCGCCGTTGAGAACATTCATCATCGGGATCGGAAGACGGCGCGAGCGCGCCCCGCCGATATACCGAAAAAGAGGGATTCCCAGCGCCGATGCCGCAGCCCTGGCCGAGGCCAACGAAACCGAGAGAATGGCGTTCGCCCCCAGCTTGCTTTTATCGGGCGTTCCGTCGAGCTGAAGCATCGTGCTGTCGATCTCCTCCTGCTCTTGCACGTCGATGCCCGAAAGCGCGGGGGAGATGATCTTGTTGACGTTATATACGGCGTCAAGCACCCCTTTTCCCCCGTATCTCTCTCGGTTATCGCGAAGCTCTTTGGCCTCATGCTTCCCGGTCGAAGCCCCCGATGGGACCGATGCGCACCCGACGGCGCCGTTACCGAGGTATACCGTAGTCTCAAGGGTTGGATTTCCCCTTGAATCGAGTATTTCACGGGCCGTAGCCCTTACGATCTGTATTTTGCTCATAGCTCCTCCTATATGGGATAATACACCTATTATTCCCAAGCGAAAAAACGGCATACGAAAAGAACCGCCTCTTTTCGCTTCGCATATACTGGGAAAGAGTACCATGGATAAAAAGGAGGCAGCGCATGCAGTTATACCGCGTAAAGGAAGGGGATACCCTTATGGGATTAGCCAGAAGCTTTTCGGTCTCCCCTCTTCTTTTGGCCGAGCAAAACGGTCTTTCCCCCGACGAAGAGATCCCCGTAGGACGGGCGATCCTGCTTTTCACTCCTTCTGCCACCCATACCGTAAAGGAAAAGGAAGGGGCCAAGGAGATCGCCGCGCGGCACCGCATTTCTTTATCAAGACTTCTGCAATACAACCCCACCTTGCGGCACGAGGGCGCGCCCTACCCCGGTCAAACGCTTACCCTTTCCTTATGCGACCCACCCCTTGGCGCGCTTACAACCGTCGGCTTTATGACCCCCGGCATGGAAGCGCTTCTTGAGGAATATTGTCCGTTTCTGAGCTTCGTTTCGATCCTGGGGCATCGCTTTAACGAAGAAGGAGAGCTTTTTTTAGAAGAGGACGAAGCATCACGGCAAACGGCGCGACGGCGCTACGTAACGCCGCTTCTCGGCATCAGCCCGCCAAAAGGGGAAGAAAAAAGCGACGAAGAAAAAACGCTTCGTTCGTTTTTGGAAAACGAATCGGCCCGCCGCCGTTTGATCGAATCCTTACTTACGGCGGTAAAGGAGGGGGGATACGGAGGCGTTTACCTCGATCTTTCCTTCATACCGCTCTCCGCAAAGGAACTTTTCACTGCCTTTTGCATGCAGCTTCGCCGTAAGCTTTCCTCGCTCGGCGGCTTTTTGCTTTGCGCGCTTGAAGCAAAGGTTATGGGGCAGGCGCCGCTTTCCCCGGGGGAGGATACGGCGGCGCTTGGGCGCGCTTCGAGTGCCCTTATGCTAAGCACGCACGCCCTTACCTCCCGCTTCGGCACGCCCTGCCCTCTTGCCCCGTTTGACAAAATGGAATGGGCGACGAAGGAAGCGTTGCCCAAGCTTCGACCCGAAAAGACGATGCTCGGTCTTTCTCTTTGCGCCAAGGATTATACGGTAGGCTCTCAAGGTCCCGCCACGATCTACGGAACGAAGGAAGCGCTTGCCATCGCCAAGCAACACCACAGCCCTATCTGCTACGATAAGCTGGCCGAATGTCCGTATTTCACCTACGAGGAAAAGGGGCGCCACATCGTCTTTTTTGAGGACGCCGAAAGCCTTTACAAAAAGCTTAGCCTATTGAAGAGGATGCGTTTTTCGGGGGTCGGGCTTTATCCTCTTTCCTTAGCGGACGATTCGCTTCTTATGATGCTTTCGGGGCTTTTTCGCATCGCAAAGCGCCACGGCGAATGAAAGGTTTTGTTTGCGTTTTTCAACAATTAATAAAAAAGAACCGCAGAAATTCTGCGGTTCTTTTTTATATCCGATAGGCGGAAAGCGTGTTTTGATAAACCGCTTCGGCGTATTCCTCTGCGGGGATCCCCACGGCAGAAGCAAGCGCGGCAAGCGTTAGCCCTAAGCGCCCCGAATGGTTTAAGCGCCCGCGATACGGGTCGGGCGAAAGATAAGGGCAATCGGTTTCGATCAAAAGGCGGTCGGGTGGCAGGGCGGCGGCAACCCCTCGCACGCGCTCGGCGTTTTTAAAGGTGACCGTACCCGAAAAGGAGATGTAATAGCCAAGCTCGATCAGCTCTTTAGCCATTTCGGCGCTACCGCTGTAGCTGTGCAAAATACCGCTGACCGACGGGAACTCGGAAAGGATCTTAAAGACGTCTCCGTGGGCATCCCGATCGTGGATGACGACGGGTAGCGAAAGCCGCTCGGCCATCTTCATCTGCTCTCGAAAATAGAGCTGCTGGGTTTCCTTTTGCGTATCCTCGTAATGATAGTCAAGCCCGATCTCGCCAAGGGCTACGGCCTTGGATGCGGGATCCTTCAGCATTCGCTCGATCGAAAGGAGCGCATCGTCTATCGACGGAAGCGATTGACAGTCGGATGGGTGGATCCCAAGGGCGGTCAGCATCCCATCGTATTTTTGCGCTTGCGCGACGGTAAGAAGCGCGGTTTCGGGCGAGGTCGCCACGTTTACGATACGCGGAACCTCTCCCCGAAGGAGGGAGGAGATCAGCTTATCGGTCTCCTCTTTTCCAAGCTCCTCTTCAAAGCGGCTATCCCAATAATGGGCGTGCGAATCGAAAAAGCGCATCAGTGAATTCTTTCCCCAAGCGGCGTTTCGGGATCGAGGAACACAACGCGTACCTCTTCTTCTCCCGAAGCCAAGATCATACCGTAGCTCTCTTCCCCGCAAAGCTTGGCGGGAACGAGGTTGGTAACCAGCACGACGGTCTTTCCGATCAGCTCCTCGGGCGTATAGAAGTTGGCGATACCCGAAACGACCTGACGCTTTTCATAGCCGAGATCCACCTGCAGCTTCAAAAGCTTTTTGGCCTTTTTGATCTTCTCTGCGGCGATGATCTTGGCAGAGCGAAGCTCTACCTTACCGAAGTCGTCGATCTTGATCGGCTCTTCGTGTTCGATCTGAGGACCCGCCGCGGCTTCCTCGGCGGCCTGTCTTTCCTCTAATTTCTTAAAGAAGGCGGCTTCGTCGATACGGGCAAAGAGAGGCGAAGCCTCGCCAAGCGTCTCACCGCTTAAAAGCGCGCCGAAGGCCGATACGGTCTCGTAAGCGGTCTTATCGGTGTTCAGCTGAGAAAAGATCTTCTCGGCGGTCGAGGGCAAGTAAGGTGTTAAGATAACGGCGGCCGTACGAATGACCTCAAGGAGGTTATAAAGCACGGTACCCAAGCGTTCCTTCTGGCTTTCGTCCTTCGCGAGCGCCCAGGGCATGGTTTCATCAATATACTTATTGGCGCGGCGAAGCATCGAGAAAAGCACCTCAAGCGAATCGGCAATATGGAAGCTTTCCATCAAGCGGCGGCATTCCGCAACCGCTTCTTTGACAGTCGCCTTCAGTTCGCCGTCGGTCCCCTCCTCGGCGCCGGGGGCGGGCACGATCCCGCCGAAATACTTTTTGGTCATAGCGTGGGTACGGCTGACGAGGTTACCGAGGTTGTTGGCAAGGTCGGTATTATAGCGGTTGATGACCCCCTCGTAGGTGATGCTTCCGTCGGCGGCGTAGGGCATCTCGGAAAGGGCGAAATAACGAACGCCGTCTACCCCGATATCCTCGGCCAGCGTATCGGCGTAGATCACGTTGCCGCGGGATTTGGACATTTTATCGGCGCCCGAATTGAACCAGGGATGCCCGAATACCTTTTTCGGCAGGGGCAAATCAAGCGCCATGAGAAGGATCGGCCAATAGATCGTGTGGAAGCGGAGAATATCCTTTCCGATCACGTGCACCTCGGCCGGCCAATACTTTTGGAACAGGGCGGGCTGCTCGTCAAGAATGGGGTCATATCCAAGGGCGGTGATATAGTTCGAAAGCGCGTCGATCCACACGTAGATCACGTGCTTTTCATCAAAGGGAACCGGAACGCCCCAGCTGAAGGAGCTGCGGGATACGCAAAGATCTTGAAGACCGGCGAGAAGGAAGTTGTTGAGCATCTCCTTCTTGCGCCCCTCGGGCTCGATGAAATCAACGTGGTCGTTAATGTATTCGATCAAGCGATCGGCGTATTTACTCATACGGAAGAAATACGCCTCTTCTCTCGTTTTCTGAACCGGACGTCCGCAATCGGGGCATACGCCGCCCTCGGCCTGCGTATCGGTGAAGAAGGATTCGCAGGGCGTGCAGTACCAGCCCTCGTAGTATCCCTTATAGATATCGCCCTTGTTATAAAGCTTTTCGAAAATATGCTGAACGCTTTGTACGTGCGACTCATCGGTCGTGCGGATAAAGTGATCGTAGCTTGCGCCCATCAGATCCCAGATGCGGCGGATCTCCCCCGAAACGCCGTCTACGTAGCTTTGGGGGGTCTGATTGCTTTCCTTAGCCAGGTTTTCGATCTTCTGCCCATGCTCGTCGGTACCGGTCAGGAAAAAGACGTCCTTACCCATCTGGCGCTGAAAGCGGGCGACGGCATCGGTCATGATCACCTCGTAGGTGTTGCCGAAGTGCGGCTTACGGCTGCTGTAGGCGATCGCGGTGGTGATGTAGAATTTTTCTTGCTTGCTTGCCATAAAAAGGCCTCCTGATGAAAGAGATTTTATATCCTGCCCCACGCCATCGGCGGAAATGAACCGCTTGGCGAGGAACGGTTGAACAGAACGAAATGTTTTCTTTACAAAAATGCGCTTAGATGAGCTTACCTTCGAAGCTTTTGGCAGAAAAAGCCGAGATAGGGCATTTTTCTCTTTTTTTATCCTATATATTGTAACACATTCGGGGAGGAAATACAAGCGATTTTCGGGATTTATCGGCGAACTTTTCACGATATGGCAGCTTTCCCACCAAAAAGCATTTGACTTTCCCTTTTCGGTCTGCTATAATAAACAAAGGAAGGAGGGCGCCCCCATGCGAAACCTATTTGAACGTCTTTTCGGCAACAATGAGCAAAAGAAAACGCTTGCCAATATGATCGAAAACGGGACCTTCCCCCACGCGATGATCCTTGACGGGCCGACGGGTAGCGGCAAGCATCTCTTAGCCGAAGAGATCGCCGCTTCGCTTTTGTGCCATAACCGAAAAAACACCGCCCTTCCCTTGCCATGCGGTATCTGCCCCGCCTGCCAAAAGATAAAGGCTCGCCAATGCCCCGACCTTACCTACGTGACCCCCGAAGAGGGAAAGACGCAGATAACGGTTGAAAAGATCCGTTCCTTACGCGCCGATATGGTACTGGCCGCCAACGATTCGGATCACAAGATCTATATCGTTGAGGGGGCGGATACGATGAACGCCGCCGCGCAAAACGCCCTTCTTATTTCGCTGGAAGAGCCACCGAAGGGGGTCATCATCCTTCTTTTGTGCGAGCAGCTTGAAAAGCTTTTGCCCACCGTAAAAAGCCGTTGCCAGATCTTGCGGACCGAGCTTTTTGAGCCCGAGGAGATCGACGTCTTTCTAAGGAACGAAAAAAACGCCGAGAAGCTGAAAAGAGAAAGCCCCGAGCGTTACGCGGCGCTTCTTGAAAGCAGCCACGGCTCGATCGGCACGGCGCTTCGGTATCTGGAGGGGGCTTCGCTTAATAAGATCTTAAAGCAACGCGAGGTGGTAGACGGGTTGCTGACAGCCCTCACCGAGAACCGCTTTTCGGCTATCTATACCGCCTTTTCCGCCCTGCCGACCGAAAAAAGAAGTGAGCTTTCGGATATCCTTTCGCTGCTTTTTGAGGCGGTGCGCGATCTCGTCCTGCTGAAGAGAGCCGAGGGGGTAAAGCTTTGCTACTTTTACGATCGGGAAAGCGCGCTTTCCACCGCCGATCGGATCGGTATTCGACGCCTGCTTCACTTTTCCGAGATCCTTGAAGGGGTGCTGTACGACCTTTCGCGAAACGCCAATACCCAGCTTTTGATCCACACGATGATAAGCGTCCTGCATCGGGCACTGTAAATACACGAATTGAGGTTATAGATGATCATGGAAGAAAACAAGAAAGAAAATTTGGAAGCAACAAAAAAAGAGACCCTGCCCGAGAACGCGCCGCCCGTTGAGGTGGTGGGCGTATCCTTTCGTACGACCGGCAAAAAGTATTATTTCTCCCCCGGCCGCTTAAAGCTTTCGGTGGGGCAGCAGGTCATTGTAGAGACCGCGCGCGGTATGGAATTCGGCAAGATCGCCATCGCCAACAAAATGGTGCCCGCCTCTGCCATCGTTCCCCCGCTTCGCATCGTAACGAGGATCGCCACCGATCTTGATCGAGAGCGCAACAGCCGCAATCACGAGTTAGAGGCCGATGCCATGAAGGTCTGCCGCGAGAAGATCGCCCAGCACAAGCTGGAAATGGATCTCGTCAGCGCTGAATACACCTTTGACAACAGCAAGCTGCTCTTCTATTTCACTGCCGAAAAGCGGGTCGACTTCCGCGAGCTGGTCAAGGATCTGGCTTCTACCTTCCACACCCGCATCGAGCTTCGGCAGATCGGTATCCGTGACGAAGCAAAGCTTCTCGGCGGTATCGGCACCTGCGGTCGCCCCTATTGCTGCGCTTCCTTCCTGCCCGATTTCGCGCAGGTTACCATCAAGATGGCGAAGGAACAGAACTTCTCGTTAAACTCAGCCAAAATTTCGGGGGCTTGCGGCCGCTTGATGTGCTGCCTGCGCTACGAGCATGAGGCCTATGAGGAAGCCCTTAAAAAGACCCCTTCGGTCGGCTCGTCGGTTTCGACGGCAGACGGTGAGGGGACGGTTATTGAGACCCGCCCGCTCTTGGGGCAGATCAAGGTACGCCTTGACGAAAAGCCCGATACCCCCCATCTCTACCCTTGCGATGAGGTAAGCGTTCTTCGCTCGGGCAAGCCGAAAAAGAAGCCGGGACAAGGACACAACGACGAAAAGAAGCAAGAAAACTAAAAAACGGCGCTTTTTTTCAAAAATCCCTTGATTTTTTCATATTATGTGTTAAAATGATATCGCTAGATAAAAATTTTAGGAGGATATAAAGCTATGGCATACGTTATCAATGATGATTGCCTGAACTGTGGCGCTTGCGCCAACGAGTGCCCCGTCGAGGCTATCTCCGAGGGCGACAGCAAGTTCGTTATCGATCCCGATAAGTGCATCGATTGCGGCTCGTGCGCTTCGGTTTGCCCCGTCAACGCACCCCAGGAAGCATAAAATACTTACCGTGAAAGCGGAGCGGAATTTTCGCTCCGCTTTCTTCATAAATAGGAGAAGAAAATGAGAAACGGCCTGCACGAAGAAAAGCTTGGGGGCGACAAAACGCTTCTTCTTTTTCGCGATGCCCTTTCAATCTCAACCGATGCTTTGCTTCTTGCCGGCTTTTTGCCCCAAGACAAGGAAAAGGAGGGCCTTGAGATCGGGGCGGGGGTCGGCACGGTATCGGTGCTTTGCGCCCTGCG
>JAZRFI010000017.1:0-9646 GCA_045661285.1 Eubacteriales bacterium
GCTGATAAGTTCGAAAAGAACTCCTTCCTTGCACAGGGTACAATTTACCCCGATATTCTCGAAAGCATCAAGCAGGCAGAGGGCAAGCAGGCAGTTAAATCCCACCACAACGTTGGCGGCCTCCCCGATGATATCGCTGAAAAATTCTCTCTTCTCGAGCCCCTTAAGCTCCTTTACAAAGACGAAGTTCGCGTAGTAGGCAGAGCTCTCGGTCTTTCCTCCGAGCTTGTAGACCGTCAGCCCTTCCCCGGCCCCGGCCTCGGTGTTCGTTGCCTCGGCGCCATCACGCGTGACCGTTTGGCCGCCCTCCGCGAAGCCGACGCCATTCTGCGTGAAGAATTCGATAAATGCGGCCTTGCCGAGCATGTTTGGCAGTATTTCATCGCCGTGCCCGACTTTAAGAGCGTGGGCGTCCGTAACGATATGCGCTACGAGGGCTGGCCTGCCATCATCCGCGCCGTCAATACGACCGACGCGATGAGCGCCACCATCGAGGAGATCCCCTACGAGATTCTTCACCGCATCACCGACCGTATCACCCATGAGGTCGAGGGCATCAACCGCGTCCTCTACGACCTTACCCCGAAGCCGATCGGCACGATCGAGTGGGAATAATTTTCGCATAACGAAAATCAACCGTGATCGTTTCGCGAAAACGGTCATATCATACATTTGGCATAGCCAAATTCATAATCTTGATATAAAAAATGCCTTCTTCATAGATTTGAAGAAGGCATTTTTGTTGCTTTCGTTTATCGAAATTTTCATTCAAGGAACCCGGGGTTCAAACGAGAACGAAGGCCCCAAGCTTTTCGACGCAACGGCCGTTTTTATCGGTTTTGGTTGTTCTGGTTGCTCTGGTTGTACTGATTGCTCTGGTTGTACTGATTGTTCTGATTGTTCTGGCTATTCTTGTTATTCTGGCTATTCTGATTGTTTTGATTGTTCTGATTGTTCTGGTTATTCTGGTTATTCTGGTTGTACTGGTTATTCTGGTTGTACTGGTTATTCTGGTTGCTCTGGCGATTCTGGTTGTTCTGGTTATTCTGATTGTTTTGGTTGTTCATAATAAAATCCCTTCTTAATTATTAGTGGCAAGCGTAGTTTTGCCCCTTTTCGGATAAACTATGCATGAAAAATCAGGTGTTTCGTTTTGCTTTTGTTGCATATAAAATAAAAAGAAAAAATATGTAAAAAGATCCCGATTCATCGAAAGGATGAAACGGGATCTCTTTGTTTTGCGTATTTCGTTGTTTACACGATGGCGGTTCTAAGCCATTCCAGCGTGCAGTTTACCATGTGCTTACCGGTTTCTACGCTGGCTTCCTTGGCGCTTTCGGCAAACCATTCGGTGTTGCGTTCGCAACGGCTGAGGTCTACCAACTCGGGATAGGTACCCATCATAAGGCTGGTCTCCCATTTTCCCGCATGGTCAAAGCCGCCGCACTTGATCTGCGCGTCTGCGCCGATAAGGGGAATAACCTTGATGTAAGAGAAGGGATCGTCCTCACTGCCCATATCCTCGTAATAGGAGGCGTAGGCGTCGCTGCCCCACCAGCCCTTTCCAAGCTTTTCTTCCATGTATTCCATGGTTACCTTCTTGGCGGCCTTGTGGCAAGCGATGGTCATAGGCATAAGGCCCGCGCCCTCGGTCTGATGATGGGGCACGAGATAGATGTTTTTATGACCGGCGTAGATCATCGACTTAAGGATATGGTACAGATAGTTTGCGTAAGCATCCTCGTCTACGTGGAAGTGGCTGGGCTTAGGCTCGCATACGGCATACGATGCAACCCCGTACCAGATAGGGGGGCAAACCACGATCTCCTTTTCCTTTTCCAGCTCACGAAGGCAACCGGTGATTACGAGGGTATCGGTTCCGCAAGAGGCGTGACGGGCGTGGTATTCAAGGGTACCGATCGGAATGATGAAGGGAACCTTTCTATCCACCGCGTCTTGGATCTCATCATATAGCATTTCAAGCATTTGCATAGGTTTTTTCTCCTGTTCTTTCATATTCGATATAAACATTATATGCAAAACCTTCTTAAAAGTCAAGAGAAGAGAGAATTAAATCTGCGCGATCGTTGTTTTTGTCGCAAAGCTCTTGTAATCCTTCCTATTTTATGGTATAATATAGCAAGCAAAAAAACGCTGAAATAAGCGAGAGAAAAATGTAAAACCAGGAGGACGTTATGAACCGTTTGCAAGACAAAGTAGCCATCATTACCGGTGGTAATTCCGGCGTAGGCGCGGCAACCGCCGTTAAGTTTGCTCAAGAGGGCGCCAAGGTCGTTATCACCGCGCGCCGTGAAGCCCCGCTTCTTGAGGTTGCCGAAAAGATCCGCGCGGCAGGGGGAGAGGTTCTTCCCGTTGTCAGCGATATCTCTAAGGCCGAGGATGCCAAAAAGGTTCTTTCAGAAACTCTTAAAGCCTTTGGTAAGGTTGATATTCTGGTCAATAACGCCGGTGTTTTGGATGGCGGTCTTAAGGCGATCGACAGCTTTACCGACGAGGATATGAACCGCGTGATCGATATCAATACCAAGGGTACGATGTGCATGATGCGCGAGGTCACCGCCGAAATGGCCAAGACCGGCTACGGCTCGATCGTAAACGTAGCGTCGGTTGCCGGCGTTATGGGATGCGGCGGCGCCGCTTACGTCGCTTCGAAGGCGGCTCTTGTCGGTATCACCCGTCACACCGCACTTCGCTTCGTTGGCACGAACGTTCGTTGCAACGCCATCTGCCCCGGCACGATCGTAACCCCGATGGTTGCCAATATGAACCCCGCCAACCTCGATATGAATATCTTTGGCCAGATGATGAAGCACAATGACCTCAAGGTTCAGCCCTGCATGCCCGATGACGTGGCCAATATGCTTCTGTTCTTCGCTTCCGACGAATCGCGCGCCATCACCGGCCAGACCATCGTGACCGATTTCGGCTCGACTCTGTAAGCTCTGCTTTTCGATAAAGAGAGAAGCGTGACCGTACGATGAATCAACAAAAAAGGCAGCAGATGAACACAAAAATCAATAAGATCTTTTATCTGGCCGTACATATTTTGGAATATCTCATCGCCATTATGACGATGATCGTTCTTCTCGGCCTTCTCGGATACGAGGTTTATAAAATGTTTTCGATAGACGGTTATTTTTCCGCCGCCGATACGTATTTGCAAAACATACTTACCATTGTTGTAGGTCTTGAATTTGTGCGAATGTTGATCAATCTGACCCCCGCCAACACGTTGGAGGTATTGATCGTGGCGATCGCGCGCCAAGTCATCATCAACCACGAAAGCCCTCTTAGTAACATCGCTTGCGTCTTGTGCATTGGCGGACTTTTTGCGATTCGAAAATTCCTTATTTCGAAAAAGGATTTTCAAAAAGAGCTTTCAGAGGATACCGATGATGCCCAGAACCCCGAAAACAAAAAATAAAATATAGGAGAAAAAGAATGAAGAACGTATGTGTTATTACCGGTGGCGGTAGCGGTATGGGCCTTGCGGCCGCGAAATGTATGCCGAAGGAAAAGGTTCTCGTTATCTCGGGTAGAACCGTAGAGAAGCTGCAAAAGGCGGTTGACGAGCTGAAGGAGCTGGGCTACGAGGCGTACGCCTTTGCGTGCGATACCTCGAACCGTGAAAGCGTGAAGGCGCTTGCCGAATACGCCGCTTCGCTCGGTGAGATCAAAAACGTCATTAACGCCGCGGGTATTTCCCCCGCGATGGGTAAGGCGGGCGATCAAGAAAAGATCCTTCGCATCAACGCCCTCGGCACGGTTTACGTCAACCAGGAGTTTTCGAAGAAGATGAATGCGGGTAGCGTTATCTGCGATATTTCCTCGAATTCGGCTTACGCGCTTCCCGGATTTATTCTTCCCAAAAAGGCGTATCCCTTGGCCGAAACCGATGAAAACGCCTTCCTTGCCAAGCTTATCAAGCGCTCGAATATGGCCAGAAGCGATTACGAGAAGAACGGCTTTGCCTACGGTCTTTCGAAGAATTTCGTTTGCTGGTACGCCGCGAAGAGCGCCTTTGACCTTGGCCCTAAGGGCATCCGTGTAGTTTCTCTTAGCCCCGGGCTTATTGCGACCGATATGGGTAAAATGGAAGAAGAGCACGGCGGATACCTGATCGGCTTCTCTTGTGAGGGGCGTATGGGAACCCCCGAAGAGCTGGGCTTTGCCATTGCCACGGTCGCCGATGAGCGCAACGGCTATCTTGCGGGCGTCGATATTCTTTGTGACGGCGGCAGCACGAGAGGGCAGAAGGAATTTAAAAAGAAAAAATAAAAAGAGAAGCGCCGCTATAGCGGCGTCTCTATCTCCCAAAAAGGGGATGCAAGCAAGCGCCTGCGTCCCCTTTTTTTCTTTCTTCCGTACAAAAGAAAGAGAAATAGGGATCTTGTATTGAAATGAAGCCCTCTTTGTGTTATAATAAGTCGACTAAATTTTGGATGGAACGAACATGAAGCTGTTTTTGTGGGGGCTACGCAGGGGTTTCCCCGTTGCCCTTGGATATTTTTCGGTTTCCTTTACCTTTGGTATTATGGCCGTCTCAATGGGCTTTCCCTGGTGGCAGGCGGTCGTTATTTCGATGACCACCGTGACCTCGGCGGGTCAGCTTGCCGGGCTTAACGCCATGGTGGTACCCGGGCAGTATATGGCGATGCTTGTTTCGCAGATCACGATCAATCTTCGCTACTCCTTTATGTCGATATCGCTTTCCCAAAAGGTAAACGGCCGTTTCGGTCGATTGAAGCGTTGGCTGCTTGGCTTTTTTATGACAGACGAGATCTTTGCGATCGCTTCGTCCGAAAAAATGGTGGATCCCAAATTCTTTTTCGGCCTTTCGGTTCTGCCGTATATCGGCTGGGCGGCGGGCACCCTTTCGGGCGCCTTGATCGGCAACGTACTGCCGCCGCTTATTATGAACGCTTTATGCCTTGCTATTTACGGGATGTTCTTGGCGATCGTCGTGCCCCCCGCCCGAAAATCGCGCTCGGTTCTTATCGTCGTTTTACTGGCCGGCGGCTTGCATACGCTCTTTTATTATCTTCCTTATTTAAGGGATATCTCTTCGGGGATCTCGATCAGCATCTGCGCGGTTATTGCCGCCCTTCTCGGCGCGTTTCTTTTCCCCATAAACGAGGAGAGTGAGGAGGTTGAGTGCTGTGAGTGATTTTTGGATCTATCTTGCCATTCTCGCGGGGTCGACCTATCTTATTCGCGCCGTCCCCTTTGCGACGCTTACCCGAAAGATAACCGACAAGCGCGTTCGCTCCTTTTTGTATTACATCCCCTTTTCGGTTTTGGCGGCCATGACCCTTCCTGCCGCCGTTTACGCAACCAAGAACCCGCTTTCGGGTGGGATCGGCCTTTTGGTCGGCGGTATTTTCGCCTATAAAGGGAAGGGGCTCACGGTCGTCGCGGTGGTTTCTTGCCTTGGCGCTTTGGCCGTTGAATTGCTTTTGCTTCTCATACCGTAACTCCCCCTTCGGTGGGAAAAAGAAAGGAATCTTTATGCAAAACACCTTTGAAAAAAGATTTTACGTACGCACCTCGGATTTCGATCGCTATAACCGTTTGCGCCCCTCTTCGATCCTTGATTTCTTTCAGGACGTGGCGGGAGAGCATGCCAAGCACCTCGGCATCGGTCGCGAGGAAATGATAAAGCAGGATATCGCGTGGGTCTTGACCAAGATCCGCTACGAAAGCGTTGGTGAGCCCTGCATGTTTGAAAAGATCACGGTAAAGACCTGGCCGCATCCCCCCGCGCGCCTCGGGTTCGTTCGCGATTATACGATTACGGGCGAGGATGGGCGGCTTCTCGTTAAGGGAAGCTCTGAATGGGTATTGATCAGCCTTTCTCGCCGCCGTCTCGTTCGTATGGAAAACCCCTATCCGCTTACCTCCTTTTGCGATGATCAAAGCTTTCCCGAGGGGTTTTTGCGGTTGCCCCGCCCTATGGGGCAGGGAGACGCGCTTTCCTTCGTTCCGCGCTTTGCCGATCTTGACGTAAACGGTCACGTCAATAACATTCGCTATACCGATTACGCCTTAGAGCTGTGCCCCCCCACCGCCGATGCTCCGATTTGCGCGATGCAGATCGAGTTTCACCGCGAGGTCTTGCCGGGCGTTTTGTTGCATATGGGTGAGGACGAGGTAGAAAACGGTCATTTTATCTACGGAAAAAACGATGCGGGAGAGCTTTTGTTCTCCTGCCTTATCAACGCTTGAATAAGAAAAAGGCGAGTTTAACTCGCCTTTTTCTTATTAGTCGTTGGTGTAGTTATCAAAATACCCTTGGATCCAGATGATCGGCGTACCCTTGTCACCGCTACCCGAGGTCAGGTCGCACAGCGAGCCGATCAGATCGGTCAGGCGGCGGGGCGTGGTGCCCTGCGATACCATCTGCCCAACGAGGTCGCCGTCCTTTTGGCGGATATAATCCGAGATAGCTTCCTTCAGCTCGTTGCCCGAAAGGTGCGCGAAATTGTTGTCGGCCAGATACTTCAGCTTGACCTCGTTCGGCTGACCCGCAAGCCCTGCCGTATGGAAGGGGGAGACCACGGGGTCTGCCAGCTCCCAGATCTTACCGACGGGATCCTTGAAGGCGCCGTCGCCGTATACCATAACCTCAACGCGCTTCCCGGTCTTTTCATAAAGCTCGTCGGCGATGCGTTCCACGATCGGCTGCGCGTCACGCGGGAAGAGCTTTACGGTATCCTCGGTCGCCTTATTGCTGCCGAGCAAGCCGTAATCGGCGTTGTAGCCGCTACCCATGACCGATTCACTTAAAATATCGTCAAGCCCCAGAACCGTCTCGGCGCCCGCCGCTTTAAGCAGACGCTTGGTGCGCATGCGCGAGTGAATATCGCAGCAAAGCACGTCTTTGGTGTAGGGAAGAATGGCGCGGCAATCGTTTGCCAGAATGATCTCGGCTTCGCAGCCTTCCTTTTCGATCAGTTCCTTATAATAAGCAACGTAATCAACGCCGGTGAAGGGGTGGGTCTTATAGCCGAAAAGCTCGCGGTAGCGCTCTTCGGTCAAAACGTCGGAATAGGGATTGATGCCCGCCTCGTCAATATCGTCGAGCGAAACGAGGTGGTTGCCAACCTCATCGGAGGGATAGCTTAACATAAGGGTGATCTTTTTGGCGCTTTTCGCAAAGCCCTTTAAGCAGATCGAAAAACGGTTACGGCTTAAAATGGGGAAGATCACACCGATATGCCCCTTCGGGAACTTGGCAGTGATATCGGCGGCGATCTGCTCGATCGACGCGTAGTTACCCTGCGCACGTGCAACGACCGCTTCGGTCATCGCGATAACGTCACGGTCACGAAGCGAAAGCCCTTCGCTTTCAGCGGCGGCCAAAACACTTTCTACAACGATCGCGGCAATATCGTCACCGCTGCGAATAATGGGGGCGCGCACCCCGCGGGAAACCGTACCGAATAATCTTTCCATAACGAATCCTCACAGACGGAAAATTGAAAAACACCGACGCCCGTCACCTGTCGCGCATCCTTATTATACACCCTTTTTTGCAATAAGTAAAGAAGTATTTTGTTATATTTTCCATAATTTTAAGTTATACCTAAAAACGCGAAAAAAGGGGGTGTTTTCTTTTCGGTTTGTGCAAAACGACGAAAAACCATTTTCCACGGTTTACACAGCTTGTCGGTGGAAAACTCGGGGCCTTTTGAGGAAAAAAGAAGCTAAAACGCCTTTTTTTCAATAAAATCGGGATATGTAAATCATAAGTTACACACATTTTCCACATTTTCGCGGTGGAAAACTTTTGGGTGTGTTTTTCCTTTTTTCTGCATTTTGTCCACTTGACAAAAAAATATGCCTGAATAAAGGGTCAAAAAACAAGCAAAAAAATCCCCCTTTTCGCATAAAAAAAGAAATGACTTGCTTCAAAAAAACAAAAAGCAAAAAAGACTTCCCGAGGCTTTTCTTTCCCCCTTTCGGTTTTGTCGAAAAAACAGAAAAAAGACCTCTTTTTGTAAACACGATTTTACGCTTAAAAAGAGGTCTCTTTCTTTTTTATTTAATTCTTTTTATAAAGCGGGCCGAAATTGGCGCAAGCGCGGTAATCCTGCCCCTCTTTGTCCATGCCGAAGGCGCCCCACGCGGCAGGGCGGAAGATCTTTTCGGTGGGGACGTTATGCATGCTCACGGGGATACGAAGCATCGAGCAAAGCGAGATGAGATCGGCGCCGATATGCCCGTAGCTGATCGCGCCGTGATTGGCGCCCCAGTTGTTCATCACCTCATAGGCGGTCTTGAAGGGGCTCCCCTCCTTCTTGTCGCAGCGGGGGGCGAACCACGTGCAAGGCCACGTGTAATCGGTGCGCTTCCAAAGCGTGTCGGTTACCTCATCGGGAAGGGAAACGGTATAACCCTCTACGATCTGCATGACCGGCCCAAGCCCCTTAACGAGGTTCAGTCGGATCATGGTCACAGGCATTTCGGCGCGGGTCACGAAGCGGGAGGAATAGCCGCCGCCGCGGAAATAGCCGAGATCGGCGTAGTTCCAGGTGGTGTTTTCCATAATGGCCTTTTGGTCGGCTTCGTTGATCTCGTACCAGGGCTTGATCAGGGCGTTGCCCGCTTCGTCACGGGCCTCGGCGTTGGCGTCAAGGCAGCAAGCGCCCGAGTTGATCAGGTGAATGATACCGTCGGATTCCGCGGCCTTTCCGGTAAGCGTGTAACCGGTGCAGCGCTTGACGGCATCGGTACTCCAATAGGTACGAACGTCGGCAAACATCTGGGCGCGGTTGGTCAAAAGCTTCATAAACAGCATGCCAAGACCGTTCAGAACGTCGTTTTCGGTAGCCAAAATATAGGGCTCGCGCGCCCCGTTCCAGTCAAAGGAGGTGTTCAGCATCGCTTCGGCAAAGTCGCCGTTCGGGTAAAAGTCGGTCCATTGGCGTTGACCCTGGAAGCCCGCGGCAATGGCGTTATGCCCAACCGCTTCCTCCTCGCAGCCTTCGGGAAGCTTGTCGTTCCCGCTCATCAGATCCTTGATGATGACCGCCATTTTGACGACGAAATCCCAGTCTGCATCCTTTTCTTCGCGGGTACGCTGCATCGACTCTTCGTTTTTATCAAACCCTTCAATACAATAGCTCTTGGCAAAAGCAAGTGCTTTTTCGTATTCCGCTTTATCGTAGATCCCCTCGCTCATACGGCGAATGATCTCGACCTCGTCGACCGATTCAACGCGCATACCGAGGTAGTCTTCGATGAAATCGGTATTGATCATCGATCCGCCGATGCCCATACAAGCCGAGCCGATCTGCAAATAGGATTTTCCACGCATGGTGGCAACGGCCACAGCCGCGCGACCAAAGCGCAAAAGCTTCTCTTTTACGTCCTCGGGGATGGTCGTATCATCGTGATCCTGAACCTCGTGCCCGTAAATGCCGAAGGCGGGCAGACCCTTTTGGGCGTGGGTCGCCAAAACCGAGGCAAGATAGACGGCGCCGGGGCGTTCGGTCCCGTTAAAGCCCCAAACGGCCTTGATCGTGTGCGGATCCATATCCATGGTTTCGGCGCCGTAGCACCAGCAGGGCGTAACGGTAAGCGTGATATCCACGCCCTCGCGGCGGAATTTATCGGCGCAAGC
>JAZRFI010000018.1:0-10645 GCA_045661285.1 Eubacteriales bacterium
TGAATATTATTCAAGAATTTTGCAAAAACCGAATTTTCAAGGGTGCGTAAAGCCGCCGTGCTTGGTCTTTCCGATGGCGGTTTTGGGAAATTCGTCAAGAAATACGATCGCCCGCGGGTGGGCGTATTTCAAAAGCTTTTCTTCGAAAAGGGAAGAAAGGCGCGCCCTTATCTCCTCCTCGCTCTCTTCGGCATCCCGCCCTTTGATGAGGAAAAGGACGGTGTGGGGCGCGGGGTCCTCGAAAAATTCAAGCGACGCGTCGGCAATCGTCTCGTCGTCGGTCGCCAGCCGTTCGATCTCGGCGGGGTAGATATTCATGCCGCTGATCTTAAAAAGACGCTTTTTTCGCCCTTTGAGATAGAGGAAGCCGTCCTTCAAGAAGCCGAGATCCCCACTTCGCACGTAGGTCTCTTCTCCCAAGAAAACAAGCGTTCTCTCGGTGGCCTCGGCGTCGCGGCGGTAGCCCGTCATCAGGGTGTCGCCGCCGATCAGCACCTCGCCGACCTCCCCCTCGGGAAGCGGGGAAAGCGCTTCGTCAACGATCTTGATTTTTATGCCGGGCAATGGGCGACCGACCGAAAGGGGGCGCGCTTCGGATTTGGTATTGACGGCGCATACCGTTACGGTCTCGGTAAGCCCATAGCCCTCAAGCAGACGGCAATCGACCCCTCTTTTTTTCATTTCCCCGTCGAAATCGGTAAGCAGAGAGGGGGGGACGTTATCGCCCCCGACGAAGGCGTGGGTAAGCGAGGAAAGATCGGCGCTCTTGAAGCGCGCAGCGTTCATCAGCTTTCGATAGAGAAGCGGCACGCCGATCAGCAGCGAGACCTGCTTCTTTTCAATCAGCGCCAGGGCCTTTTCGGCGTTGAATTTCATCATAAGAACGACGCACGCCCCATTCTGCAGCGGTGCGTGAATACCCATACCGAGCCCGAAGCCGTGGAAGGTGGGCAGCACCGCCAGCATCCCGCGCCCCTGTATATCCCCCTCGGTGATCGCGGGGACCTTTTCGGCAAGCGCTGTGATGGCGCGGGCGGAAAGCGAAATGACTTTCGGCGTACCGGTCGTGCCGCCCGAATGAAGCAGGATCCCGTCCAAAAGCTCCTTTTCGGGGGGCGCTTTATCGGGGCGCATGCGGCGGTAGCCGTCCAGTAAAAGAAGATCCTTTCCGCGCGGCTTTTTGTAAAGGAGATAAAAGAGCTGCTTTTTGAAAAGCCGATCGTCGGCCATCGGGTTGGCGAAGAAAAAGCGGTAGCCGCTTTTTTGAAAGAGATCGGCCTTTTCTCCGTAGGCGGTGGCAAGCAGGATCGCCACGCGGCTCCCCTCCTCCTTCATCGAAAGCAAAAGGCTTTCGGGGGTGGAGAGGGGATGCAGGATATTCTGGCGCGCCCCGATCTTATCCAGGGCGTAAAACAGATAGACGGTAACCGGAATATTGGGAAGCGATACGGTAACGGTATCCCCGCTTTTTACGCCGTTTTTCTTGAGGTAAGCCGCCATTTTGTCAATGCGCTCGATAAGGGTATCGTAAGAGATCGCGCGCCCGGCAAACCGAAGGGCGGTAAGCCCCTTTCGGCGGTGTTTTTGCAAAGATTCGTATAAAGCCGACATGGTCCCTCCTTATACGCCGATATGAAAGCCGCAAAGGAGAAGGATCCCCCCAAGCAAGAGCGGCAGAAGTACCTGATGCAAGACGTAAAAAAGCAAGCTGTTGCGCCCGATCTTGGTCACGATCCCCTCGCGGTAGCGCGAAAAGACGAGCGAGCGGCGTTCTTTATAAAAGGTTTCGCCCAGAAAAACCCCGATAAGGATCGGCCCGCCAAAAAGCGTCAGCGCGCAGGAATCCGAGCCCGCGTACATCGTGCCCACCATCTGCCCCCACAGTGTTTCAAGAAAGGGGCGGCTTTCGTAGCTGACGTACCGAAGGTCGGCGTTAAAAAAGATCCCCACCGCGGTAAACGCTACCCCGAGGGCAAGAAAGAACCAACGGTTAAGCCCGATCCGCTGAAAAAGACCGACGAGCAGCAGCATAAGCGCGATGCAATGCAAGATCCCGAAGGAGATCATAAAATCAAGATCCCCGGTAAGGCAGCCGATAAGAAAGGAGACGAGCGTGATACAAAGCGCAAGAAACATAAGCCGCCCGCCCCGCTTTGCGTTGCTTTTGGAAAAGTGACAGCAAATGCCCGAAAGAAGCAGAAAGACCGCAATAACAGCGACCCGCGCCCCCTCGCGCACGGGGTGGTACCAATAGATGCGCGCCGCGCGGCAGAGGGCCACCGCCGCGGGGCTTTTTCCGGGGTAATCCGAAAAGAACATCGGCATCACCGAAAAAATGTCGTAAAAAAGGTGGTCAAGCATCATTAAGATCACCGCGACGCCGCGCAAGAGATCGAATTCCAAAATGCGCCCGCTACGGTCGCGCTTTTCTTTTTCTTTCACGGAAATACCACCCTTTCTTAAAACTATTATATAGATATTGTATTATAACACTTGCGCGCGCAAAAATCAACGGGGTGAGGGTAAATTTTAAGAAGCGGGGGCAGGCGGCGGCAAAAACGCCGGATAAACCGAAAAAAAGAAAAAGCCCCGAGGAGGGGCTTATCGCTTTTTGAAAAGAAAGTTTTGTTTACAGAATTGCGTATTTTACCGTTAAGCAAGCCGATGAAACGAGAGAGAATGCGGCGCAAAGAACCGTCCCCGCCCCGTAGGACCACGTATACAGCCCGCTGAATTCACGCCCGACGACGGTTGAGGCAAAGGGGATCAGCGACAAGAAGGCGAGGAGGACGCAAAGAAGGAAGAGGGCGGCGCCGATCAGCGTAAAGAGACGGGCGTATTTCGAAAGGCGGGGGATCAGCGAAAGGACGCAAAGCACCACCGCCGGGATCGGCAAAAGAAAGCAAAGGATCGAAAGAAGGTTGGGGGCAAGGATCGTAAGGGCGGTTTTTCCGACCGTTTCCGAAAGCCCGAAGGCCGCTTCAAACCCCATAAAGTAATAACGCGTGCCGAGGATCTTTCCCGTGCCGACGAAGGCGGGGGCAAGGATCATCAGGACCGCCGTTATGCCGAAAAGGCAGGCAAGAAAGGGGAAAAGGGCGCGATAAAGCGTTTGGTTCTTTCGCAGATGCTCGGTTATCTTCATAGGACACCTCGTAAAAGTATTCTTTTATTTAGGATAGCACATTTCGGATAGGCTTGCAACCGTTTTTCCGAAAATTAAGAGAGGAAAAAGAAAAAGAGGGGCATTTCTCAACGAAAGTTGAGGTTCAGTTGAAAATAATTTGACAAAAACCGTTTATAGTATTATCATAAATAGGTATGCCTTTTTAATTTTTGCGAAAAGGAGGAGCCATGTTTAGAATTCTGATCGTAGAGGACGATACCGAGCTTCGGCAGCTGTTTCAAAAGGTGCTAACAAAGCACGGCTATTCGGTGCTGGGCGCCGGTGACGGCGTAGAAGCCCTTGCTGTCCTTGATAAAGAATACGTCGACCTGATCATTTCGGATATTATGATGCCCGAGATGGACGGATACGAGCTGGTGCGCGTTTTGCGTGAGAGCGGGTCGAAGATCCCGGTTTTGATGATCACCGCGAAGGAAGCCTTTGACGATATGCGCCTTGGGTTCTTTTCGGGAACCGACGATTATATGGTCAAGCCGGTCAACGTCAACGAAATGGTTCTGCGCGTCGGCGCCCTGCTTCGCCGCGCCCAGATGATAAACGATCGCCGCCTTTCGATCGGCAACACCGAGATGGAGTGTGATTCGCTCGTTCTTTCCTTCGGCGGTGAAAAGCAGGTGCTTCCGCAGAAGGAATTTATGCTGCTTTACAAAATGGCCTCCTACCCCGGGAAGATCTTTACCCGCCAGCAGATCATGGACGAGATCTGGGGGTACGACAGTGAGACCGATGCCCATACGGTCGACGTACATATCGGCCGCTTGCGTGAGCGCTTGCGCGAAAATCCCGATCTTTTGATCCAGACGATCCGCGGGGTCGGCTATAAGGTGGTCAAGAAATGAAGGGGCGCAGCTTACGCATACGGATCTATTTTATCCTTTTAACGCTTTTGATCCTGGTTTTTACGCTGCTCGGCTTTTCGGGGGTATTGCTTCTGATCAACCGCGCGGTGGGGCTCAGCGTTTCGATCTCCTCCTTCTTGTGGGGCGTTCTGATCGCCATGGCGTTGGAGGGGGTGGCGATCACCTATTTCACCGCCAGCAAGATCCTTACCCCGATCTCCGAGATCGAAGAGGCGATGAAAAAGGTCGCGGAAGGGGGCTTTTCGGTGCGCCTTTCGGGAAACAGCCGGATCGGAGAGCTAAAGCGTATCTACGAGAGCTTTAATCTGATGGTCAAAGAGCTGCAGGCCACCGAGATCTTGCAGACCGATTTCGTTTCCAACGTTTCGCACGAATTCAAGACCCCCATCAACGCGATCGAGGGGTACGCGATGCTTCTTCAAGACGGGGCGCTTACCCCCGAGGAGGAAGAGGAGTATATCGAAAAGATCCTCTTCAATACCAAGCGACTTACCGAGCTGATCGGTGGGATCCTTCTGCTTTCCAAGGTCGAAAATCAAGCGATCTCCCTGCGAGACGACGTGTTTTCCCCCGACGAGCAGATCCGCCTTGCGATCGTGTCCTTGGAGGAAAAGTGGACGAAGAAGGAAATTGAGTTCGAGACCGATCTTGCCGAGATCCGCTATCGCGGAAACGAGGCGCTTTTGGCCCACGTCTGGCTCAATCTTCTGGATAACGCCGTCAAATTCAGCCCCTACGGCGGCAAGATCTACCTCAGCCTTTCGCAAGAGGGCGGGCAAACCGTCTTTTCGGTTCGCGACGAGGGGCCGGGGATCGACAAGGAAAAGCAAAAGCATATCTTCGATAAATTCTATCAGGCAGAGACCTCACACGGAAAAGAGGGGAATGGCTTGGGGCTTACGCTCGTGAAGCGGATCGTGGATCTGCACGGGGGCTCCATCTCGGTCGGTAACGCCGAGGACGGCGGTTGCCGCTTTACCGTCACCCTGCCCGAGCGCCAGCCCGAAAGAGAGAACCATCACGTGCGCTACAATTTCCTTCGCTTTGGGGGCGAAGAAAACAAAAAATAAAGTTTCATTTACAAATCAACCCTTTATCAAAGGCTTAAAACCAAGAAAAGGAGATCGTTATGGCAAGAAAGTATAAGGTAAGAAAAGGACGCAGACCTTTTTTCCGCTTTTTTAAACGGATCGCGAAGCTCTTTCTCAAGGAGCCGCGCTTTATCAATCTTACGGGAAAAGAGCCCGAGAAGAACGCGATCTATCTGATGAACCATTCGGGGGCAAGAGGTCCTATGATCTTTGAGCTTTGGTTCCCGGTTCGAAGCACCCCCTGGGGCGCCCACGAGATGTGCGGAAACTATCGGGAAAGATGGTGCTATCTGTACTACATCTTCTATCAGCAGAAGCTGCATTGGAGAAAGCCGAAGGCCTTTATCATCGCCACGCTTTTCGCCATTATCTCCAAGTATCTTTATACCTCGGTCGGCCTGATCGGTACCTATACCGACGCGGGATTGACGGGGGCGATCCACCGTTCGATCGACGTGCTGAACGAGGATCTTTCGATCGTTATTTTCCCCGAGGATTCAAGAGAAGGGTATTTCGATATGCCCCCCGCCTTCAATAAGGGCTTTATCACCCTGACCAAGACCTACTACCGCCGTACGGGGGTCGATCTGCCGATCTACAGCGTTTATTACAGCAAGCCGAAGAACACCTTCGTTCTTGAAAGCCCGCTGTACGTCAATAAGATGCTCGCCGAAGGGAAGAGCGAGGACGAGATCGCCGAATTGTACCTTGCCCGCTGCCATAAGCTGTTCCTTGAGCATATTGCCGAAAAGGAAAGCACGGAAACGGCCTGAAAACAAAAATAAGGAGCTGCCAAAAAACGCAGCTCCTTTTTCTTTTTTATGCCTCGTAGACCGAAATGCCCGCCTCGGTGAAGGGGGCGATCGTTTGGCGGTCGACACCCGCGTTCGTGACGAGCGCGCTGATCGAGGAAAGCGGGGCAACGCGGGAGAAGGTGCTTTTTAAAAGCTTGGTGCTGTCAGCGGCGACAATGACCGATTTCGACATCTCCATCATCTTTAGGATCACGTTCGTTTCGTTTGGATAGTAAAGCGAAAGACCGTAGGCGGGGCAGATGCCGTCTACCGAAAGGATACACTTGTTGGCGTGATACCCCTCCAGCTGATGCACCGTATCCTGCCCGAAGGTGAAATGGTATTTGCCGTCAAGCTGCCCGCCGAGCAAAATGACGTTGAAGCCCGAAAACGAGGCAGCCTCGGCCGCGCTTTGCAAAGAATTGGTCACGATGCTTAAATTCTTTTTGTGCCGTAGGGCCCGTAGGACGTAAAGCAGGGTCGTGCCCGCGTTCATCATAATGGTATCGTTATCGTCGATCAGCGAGGCAACCCGCCTTGCAAGCGCCTCTTTGGCGGCGGAATTGGAAAGGTACCGCTCGTTTTTATTCATATTGTCATAGGCGGTTTGCGGTGCCGTAGCCCCCCCGTGCGTGCGGGTGAGATACCCCTCTTCCGCTAATATATCGAGATCGTTTCGGATCGATACCTCGGTCACCGAAAAGCGGCGGCTAAGCTCGCTGACCCGCACCTTTCCACGCGATTGGACCGCTTTGACGATCTCCTCTCTTCTTTCCTCGGCACTGATGTTCATTTCGGTTTCCTCCGTTCGTTTTTCTCCATTATAACACAAACGAAACCCAAACGCAAGCTATGAAAAGAAAAAAGAAAGAGGGGCGCGCGGGGCAGAAAAAAGGGGGTATCAAAAGCCCCTTTTTTCTTGACAAAGGGGGGATAAAGTGATAAAATTATAAGGAAGAATTGAAAACGAAACAAAACGAAAATAAAACGAAAGAAAACAAAAAGGAGTGTTGTTATGTACCGTGATTATCACATCCGCGCCCCGTATTTTGAGGTAGGCCCGAAATGCTATATGTGGGGTGAGCGTATGTTAAAGCTCGCGAAGGCGATAGACGAGATCGCCCATAAATACGATCTTGACGTGATCGTGACCCCCCAGTACGCCGATATCCGCCTGATCGCCGAGAATACCAAATACATCCACGTTTACGCCCAGCATATGGATTCCTTGGTTCCGGGGCGCGGCCTCGGCGCCGTTCTGCCCGAATCCTTGAAGGCGGCGGGCGCTGTCGGCGTTATGCTGAACCACGCCGAAAAAAAGCTTACGCTTGAAGAGGTCAAAAAGACCATTGAGCGCGCCGACGAGGTCGGGCTTGCCTCGATCGTTTGCGCCGATACCGTAGAAGAGATCAAACAGATCGCCATGATGGGCCCGAACCTCATCGTTGCCGAGCCGACCGATCTGATCGGCACCGGCGTTGCCAGCGATATGGGCTACGTCGTCGATACCATCGAAGCGGTACGCAAGATCAACCCCGATATTATGGTTCTGCAGGGGGCGGGCATTTCGGGTCCCGATGACGTGGCGAACGTCATTCGCGCGGGCGCTCAGGCGACCGGCTGCACCAGCGGGATCATCCGCGCCGCCGATCCCGAGGCTGCCGCCGAGGAAATGCTTTACGCGCTTCGTAAGACCTACAACGAGGTCCACGGCTTATGAGAGAAGAAGCAAGAAAGCGCGCCTTTGAGGCCTTTGCTATTGAAAGCGAATCGATTTTAAAGACCGGAGAGGTCATTGATCAAGAGGCCTTTATGAAGGCCTGCGAGATCTTGGCGACCGTGCCGCGCATCGGCGCCTCGGGCTGCGGTCATACCGGTATCGCCTGCCGCCATTTCGCGCATTTGATGTGCTGTATCGAGCGCCCGGCGCACTTCATCTCGCCCGCCGAGGCGGTACACGGCGGCCTTGGGTATTTGCAAGCGGGCGACTGCATCCTGCTTGCCTCGCGCGGTGGGAAGACCGACGAGCTTTTGCCGATCGCAAGGGTCTGCCGCGATAAGGGCGTGACGGTTATCGGCGTTACCGAGAACCCCCATTCCCCCTTGGCCGAGCTTTCGGATATCGTGATCGGGATGAAGGTCACGAAGGAATGCGACCGCTATAACTGCCAGGGGACGACCAGCTTTGCCGTCACTTGCGCGATCTTTGACGCGATGCAGACCGCGGTTTTAGAGCTGACCGGCTTCCAGAACGAGCATTTTGCCGTGATCCATCCCGGTGGGGCGGGCGGCAAGCGCTTGAACGAGAAATGATGCATTATATAGGAATCGACCTTGGCACCACAGCGGTGAAATGCGCCCTGTATCGGGAGAGTGAAAAGCTGGCGGAATACAACCGCGAGTACGCCCTCTACGCCGACGGCGCCTATGCCGAGCAGGATGCCGAGGATTGGAAAAGGAATATTACCGAGGGCATCCGCCAAATGGTCGAAGAGACCGGCGTTACCGATATCGCGGGCATCTCGATCAGCTCGCAGGGGATCACCGTCGTTCCGGTCGATCAAGAGGGAAAGCCGCTTTCCATGGCCATCAGCTGGCTGGATAGCCGCGCTGAAGAGGAGCTTGCCGAGGTTCTTGCCGAGGTGGATGAAAAAACGCTGTACGCGATTACGGGAAAGCCGGTTTCCTCGGCCTATTCGCTCCCGAAGCTTCGCTGGCTCTCCAAATATAAAAAAGAGCTGGTCGATAAGGCGTATAAGCTCCTTTTGCCGCTTGATTTTCTGAACGGCTGGCTGTGCGGCAGCTTTACCACCGATATGAGCATGGCGAGCGGAACGATGATGTACGACACCGAAAAGCGCGCGTGGGATAAAAAGCTGCTTGCCCTTTCGGGGATCCCCGAAGAAAAGCTGCCCGCCGTCTTACCGATGGGCGCCGATCTTGGTGTGATCTTCCCCTCGGTGGCCGAAGAATTCGGTATTCAGCCGGGGGCGCCTATCTATCTTGGCGCGCAAGACCAGAAGGCGGCGGCGCTTGGGGCTGGCTTTACCCCCTCGGCGGCGACCCTTTCGCTGGGAACCGCCAGCGCGATGATCTTTTCGGCCGATAAGGCCAAAGCGGGATCGGTTCCGCGCTTTGCCTTCGATGAAAGAAACACGGTCTACGAGGCCGTGATCGGCACCTCGGGGGCCGCTGTCCGTTGGCTTTGCAACACCTTGGGCTTCTCTTCCTACCGCGAGATGGACGAGGCGGCCGAGGAAGCGGGTCGCTCGGGCGGGGTTGCCTTCGATCTCGGCTTTGATTCGTGCGATGGGGCGATCCGTAACCTTTCGCTCGGCACGACGCGCGGGCAGATCGCCTACGCGCTTTACGAAAGCATCGCCAAAAGGATCGGCGAAAGCTTTTCCTCTGACGACGGGATCGAAGAGATCCGCGCTTTCGGCGGCGGCGCGAATTGCGCCCTTTGGTGCTCTCTTATCGCAAAGCATACCGGCAAGACGGTAGCGCTTCTTACGTCCAATGAAACGGCGGTCCACGGGGCCGTGATGCTTGCGTCCGGCGGCCGTGTTCCCGCGCTTCAAATAAAAAACAAAATTCAAAATCAGTGAGGTATCATTATGTTAAAAGCAGGAGCGGCGATCGTCGATATTTCGCCTAAACCCGGGGTACCGCTTTCGGGCTATCCCAACGAGCTTCGTCCCAACGTGGGGGTCCATAACCCGATCTGCGCCAGCGCGCTGTATCTGTGCGACGGCAAGAACCCCCTTATGATCATCAATACCGAGCTTCTTTATATCGGTAAGCCCTTCGTCAAGGCGCTTCGCGAGGAATTCCCCGAGGTGACCCTGATCTTTACCGCCACCCACACCCACTGCGGCCCCTGCGCCTACGATGCCCTCTTCCTTTGCGACGAGGAGTACCGCGACGACTTTGGGACCGAGCCCGAATACGCCGACTTTTTGATGGCACAGCTTCGCGCCGTCATCAAGGAAGCCATGGCCAACCCCTTTACGGCGACGCTTGGCTTTACCAACGTGCAGTGCGGGCCCGAGCTTGGCATCGGCGGTAACCGCCACAGCCCCACCGACATCGCCGATACCCGCCTTGGGGTTCTTGCGGTGAAGGATGAGGCGGGCGACGTTCGCTTCATTATGGCGACCTACGCTTTGCATCCCACCCTGCTTCACGAGGATTGCGTTGAGGTCACGGGGGATTATCCCTCCTACATCCGCCGCTTCTTAAGCTTCGCGCATCCGAAGGCGGTCTTCGGCTTTGCCCAGGGCTGCAGCGGTGACCAAAGCACCCGTTATTTCCGTGTGGCCCAGAACTTTGAAGAGGCCGCGCGTGTCGGTACCACCTTCGGCGTTGAAATTTTCCACGCCATCGAGAAGATGAGCTTTACCGATGATCTTCCGATCTCTTACGTTTCCGAGGAGATCACGCTTCCTTATAAGAATTTCCCCGCCCCCGAAGAAGCCCAGCGCTTGCTTGACGTGGCAAGGGCCGAATACGAGGCCGTGAAGGACGAGGATTTCCTCACCGCCTGGAACGCCAAGCTTCGTCTTTTCGGCGCGGAAAGCACCGTGCGTAACGGTAAGCTCGTCGCCTCGGGCTACAACTTCATCGAGATGCCCTTTGAGATCGGGCATATCACCCTTGGAGATTATCATATCCTCGTTTGCCAGGGCGAATTGTTCGTCGCGATCGGTATCG
>JAZRFI010000019.1:0-12004 GCA_045661285.1 Eubacteriales bacterium
ATAGCATCCCTCTCGTGCTGTATCGTCGGCTTCGGTTTCTCAACCAAGCCGAATTTCCCTTTTGATATGTATGTGTAGGTAAGCATAATTACCTCCTGAATTTCGATACCTTATTATACCACATAATCGGTCTTCTTTTCAACCGCCTTGCCTTTGTTTATTGCCCCTTGCGGTTCGATCAAAAATTTGCATTGAACTATTCGCCGTTTTGTGGTACAATGGATTCATGGACTTCGGCTTAACTTTTTGTTGACTATAAACGAGAGGTCAAAAAACACATTTTCAGCATTTCTCTCGCCCCTAAGCGTCAACCGAGGTGAAAGGATTAAAAATGAATAATTTGACGATACGTTTAGAAACCGAAAAAGATTATAGAGCCGTAGAAGAGTTGACTCGCGAGGCGTTTTGGAACGTCTACGTTCCGGGAGCTTCCGAGCATTATTACGTTCACACGATGCGAAATCACCCCGATTTCATCCCCGAGCTTGCGTTCGTGCTTGAGATGGACGGCAAGATCATCGGCAACATCATGTACACGAAGGCATGGCTTGAGGACGAAAACGGTGAGAGGAAGGAAATCCTTTCCTTCGGGCCGCTTTGCGTTGCTCCCGAATACCAAAGACAGAAGCTCGGTAAGATTTTGATCGAGCATTCCTTTGCGGTAGCACGCAAAATGGGCTACGACGTAAACATCAATTTCGGCAATCCGGGCAACTACGTAAGCCGTGGTTTTGTAAGCTGCAAAAAGAAGAACGTCAGCTTTGTGTTTGACGGCAACTTCCCCACGGCTTTGCTCGTCGCGGAGCTTGTGCCGGGCGTGCTTGACGGCAGAAAGTGGATGTATATTCCCTCCACCGCCGCCGACTGCTGTGAAGACACCGCCGCTGTCGAAGCCTTTGACGCAGCATTCCCACCGAAAGAAAAGAAGTGGATGCCAAGCCAAGAGGAGTTCTATATCTATCGGCATTCCTCGGTAGTTCGCTGAAACAAAAACACCCAAAAAGAGCCGAGCTCAGACAAAGACTTATCGATGCAAATCTCCCCGCCGTTGATATAAACGAGCTTAAGGAAAAGACCGAGCGCATCACGGGCATACCTCAAAAGCCGGTTAAGGGCGAGCGAGTGGTTGCCAAGGTTATAGGCAGAGACGGAAATCTGCTTGGCAAAATATACAGTGTAAGCAATGAAAAATTAAAACTATGCAAGCTTAAACGGAGAAAAACAAAATGAGAGAAATTAACGCGTCGCTTATAATCGAAACGGTAAAAAAGCTATGCATTGATGCAAACTGCCATCTTACAGAAGACGTAAAAAGTTGCATAAGGAACTGCCGCAGCTGTGAAAGCTGGGAGAGCGCAGGAGAAATACTCGACAGAATAATCGAAAATTTCGAAATTGCAGACGAAAACAACGTCCCCGTATGTCAGGACACGGGCGTTGCCTGCGTATTTATTAAGCTTGGACAGGAAGTACATATTTCGGGCGACCTTTCCGAGGCGATAAACGAGGGCGTAAGACAGGGATACTCCGAGGGGTATCTTCGCAAGAGCGTAGTTCGCGACCCTCTTGACAGAGTTAACACAAAGGATAACACTCCCGCTATGATATACTACGACGTAGTACCGGGAGATAAGCTTGAAATAACCGTTGCTCCCAAGGGCTTCGGAAGTGAAAACATGAGCAAAATCGCCATGCTGCGCCCCTCTGACGGAATTGAAGGAGTAAAGAGCTTCGTTATCAAGACGGTTGAGGAAGCAGGCCCCAACCCCTGCCCCCCGATAGTAGTCGGTGTTGGCGTTGGCGGAACCTTTGACAAGGCGGCATATCTTGCCAAGCGTGCGCTTCTTCGCCCGCTTGACGAGCGCAACGAGTCCCCCTTCTATGCCGAGCTTGAGCGCGAGCTTCTTGAAAAGATAAACGAGCTTGGAATAGGGCCGCAGGGCTTTGGCGGAAAAACCACCGCTCTTGCCGTAAACGTTGAAGCATTCCCCACACATATTGCAGGTCTTCCCGTTGCAGTAAACATCAACTGCCACGTTACCAGACACAAAACGGAGATTCTATAATGGCAATTTCAATTAAAGCGCCCCTCACCAAAGAGGCGGCAAAAGAACTCAGAGTCGGCGACAGCTGTCTGATATCCGGTGTTATTTACACCGCGCGCGACGCCGCTCATAAAAGACTTTGCGAGCTTATAGAAGCAGGCAAAGAGCCCCCCATCGACTTAAAGGACAGCGTAATATATTTCGTTGGGCCTACCCCCGCAAAGCCCGGGCAAGCAATCGGCTCTGCAGGTCCTACCACCTCTTACAGAATGGATGCTTACAGCCCGACCCTTATCGCTATGGGACAGACGGGTATGATAGGAAAGGGTAAGCGCGGAGCAGAGGTTGTTTCCGCTATGCGTGAGCACGGTGCCGTTTATTTCGGCGCTATCGGCGGCTGCGGAGCCCTTCTCAGCAAGTGCATCAAAAAGGCAGAGGTCGTTGCATACGAGGATCTTGGCGCAGAGGCTATCTGCCGCCTTGAAGTAGAGGACTTCCCCGTCGTCGTAGTTATTGATTCAGAAGGAAACAATCTTTACGAAAGCGGAAGAGCGCAATACCTCAAATCAAAGTAAAGGACGGTTCGGTTAATTAATACAAAGCCGACAAGCTACGCTATAAAAGCTCAATACTTTGCACCGACTTTGGGCAAAGACCAGTCATAACCACCGGCCGTGCCGGTGGCTTGCACAAGCCCCCTTAGGGCATTTCACACGCTGAGCCTATAGGCTCGTCGAATTATCCACCACTTGCGGTAGTTGCCCTGCCGCCACAGATGTGGCAACTTTTTCAGCCTCCCTTGTGTAAAGGGAGGTGGCACGGCTTGCCGTGACGGTGGGATTGTTAGGCTTCTTTTTTTGCACGAGTACAATCCCTCAGTCAACTTCGTTGACAGCTCCCTTTGCACAAGGGAGCCCCCCGCTGCGGCGGGAACTGTGCAAAGCTAAAGCTTTTTGGAACCACCAGCCGGACTGGTGGTTTACGGGCGAACCCTTTTTTCAAAAGGCTTCGCTATACAATAAAAGCGCGATGGGGTTTGATACCGCATCGGCGCTTTTTGCAATAGCGTCTTTGTTTTTATTTTTCAAAACTTATTCCGTTTTTTATGTTCACACAGATTTTTCCTTATCCTCATTCCCTCTCGGCCAGCTTACGAAGGCTCTCACCCGAAAAGCGATAGGTTGTCCATTCATTCATCGGTTCAGCGCCGAGGGAGAGATAGAAATCAATGCTCGGCTTATTCCAGTCAAGGCACCACCATTCAAGCCTTCCGCATCCCCGTTCCATCGCGATGCGGGCAAGCTCGCGGAGCAATCCTTTTCCATGTCCGTGGCCTCGGTATTCGGGTCTTACGTAAAGGTCCTCAAGATAGATACCGGCCCTGCCGAGAAAGGTGGAAAAATTATGGAAGAAGAGCGCAAAGCCAACCTCTTTCCCCTCCTCCAGGGCGAAGATGACCTCCGCTTTCTTCTTTTCAAATATCCATTCGCGAAGCAGCTCTTCATTCGCCACGACCTGATCGGCCATTTTTTCATATTCGGCAAGCTCTTTGATAAAGCGCAGGATCAGCGCTACGTCGTTTTCCGTGGCAAATCGAAATTTCACGTTATCCATATCATGTCTCCTTCGTATATAAAGCAATCGCCCTTGCCGCAAGCCGGGCAAGGAACGCCATCCTGCCACCGTTCGCGCGCTTCGGCTTCGTAGTTTTTCATTTTCAATCCAATTATTTAATGAATTAACTCTACATTCATTTTATATCACAAACAAAGACAATACGCAAGGCCTGTTTATTGCAAACACCCGCTTCGAATTTTCAAGCTACAATACGACACCGGAAAAAGCCCTTAGGATAGGAAATTTCTTACTATTCCTCAATTTTCTACTATTTTGTAATCGGTTCTTGTTCCCTTGACTCTTTCCGCGCGGAATCTTCTGCCGTTCGCCTTCCAGTGAGGAAAGCTATCCGCTTTTTCCTCGTTGGTATCACGATGGCAAATTTCGATATTTCCGAGGACGTCACATCCACCTGCGGACAAAGGTCTTATGTGGTCAAGCGTTGGGTGATAGGCGCTATTCGGATTTCCGCAGGCAGACTTTTTCATCAACCGTCCTGCGTAGTCATATACGTCCTCTTTGTTGCCGTAGCGCCCATTCCACACGTCTATGGTTCGATACTTCGACATTTTGATTACCTCCTTTCTTTATAGGGTACGATTATTTTAGCACGTCTTATCAAAAATAAAAAGGGATACACATCCCCCCTTTTTTTACCATTTCAATTAACGTTCCTTCATTTGCTTTTTCGCTTTCATATGAAAAAAAGGGGGGTGCGCCCCCCCTTTTTTGCTTTAACAACATTATGTTAAATTATTTTTGCCCATTTCAAAACCTTAACTCTGTTCTCTAGGCTCGGAACACTAAATTTATCGTTCTTCTCGCCACTTTGTTTTTTAGGCATACAATTCCAGCTTTTCATAGTTGAATACTTGATTCCAATTTCATCGCAAGCTTTTTCTAGGCTTTTTATACCTTTTTTATTTTTTGTGACCCGAATAAGATCGGAAATATTTCTCGCAATTTTCTCGGGGGATGGCAAAAAGTATTTTTCTAACATAGCTTGAACATCAAAAATATCTCCTCCGCCAATTTCTTTTATTTGAGAACTCAATTCTTGATTTGATGAAACGCCGCTCACCTCTGTACCATCTTCTGTCATCGTAACGAAATGCACACATTGCCATTCGTCGGGAATCAAGTACGGACTATGTGTTGAGTACACGACTTTAACTCCACGCTTTGCCAACTCCATCAAATCGGAAAGAACTTCTCTCTGTGCGCTTGGATGCAACATAACAGCAGGCTCATCTATAATGAAAATATCTCCTTCCTCTAATATGCTTTTCATGAAGTAATAGGTAAAATACCATCTTCGGCCTGCACTGGTTTCATTCAGATCAATCTGCTCCCCCGTTTTTTCATTCAAAGAAATAACGATAGCTTTGTTCTCGTCTTTCCTAACCGATATACTATTGTACATTCCCTTCTCGAATTTGGGAATGCTTTTGTTCAAAAACTCTTCAAATTTCGCAACTTCTTTTTCGGGAAGATCAAGCGGCTTTCCGGGATAATTATTCAACAATTCTTCTTTATCTTTTCCCGTATACACATGCCGCAAATACGTTTCTATTATAGAATTAGAATGATGGTTATAATAAGAGTACCTTCTATACTCCTTCCGGAAAATCATGCTTTCGTTTTTCAAAAACAAACATCTTCGACCAATAATGTTTCGAACACGCTGTAAGAGGGAAAAATAATCTTTTTTTCGTTCTTGATGAAGCCTATAATCGTTATATAATCCATCTTGAATACGCCCGATTTTTTCTTCTATTTCTTCTATCAGTTTATCGATGAGTTCACACGAATCTTTAGTGGCTTTGTTAATTTTTGTGATCTCTCTTTTTATCGCACGTCTGTTGATTGATACAAAATTCTTCTCAAAATTAGCAAGGCACGGCTCTACATATTCCAATCTAAAAGGTTTATGTGTACGGCAAAAATAGAACCTGTGCCCGTTTTCCTCTATAAAAGTCAACGCCTGTTCATCGTCATCAAAGGCTTTTAACATTTGGTCAAGCCCTTCATGAATATTTTTTATAAAACCTTCAAGCTCAAGCTGAATATAATAATACGTTGTCAATCCACCGTCAGCATCCTTTAATCGATAGCAATTAACAGGCGATTCACGATGGCCTCCGTGCGCTATTTTGAAAAGCTGTTCTTTGTATATTTCGACCGCTTTTTTAAGTTGCAAAGCGCGATCACGAATGACAGTTATTTCCTCTTTCATAGAAGGGACAACATACTCTGAGCTAACTCTGTTGATTTCCAAATTACCATTACTGTTATAGGCAACTATCTCGCACTTGTTTTTGTCGTAAACAATATCCGGAAGCATAGTCGCCACATCCTCCTCGGATAATTGAATATACGCACGATAAGATGGTTGCCCTGTTTCTACGTTTTCATAATGTTTATTATTTGCCGAAACAATCGTCGCCAAGGCTTCCAGCGCATTCGTCTTTCCGCTACCGTTTTTGCCAATCAAAATTATTGGCATTTTTTTGCAAACGAGAGCGTTACAGGCGATTTAATAGATTTATAATTTTCTATTTCGATTCTTGTTAATTCCATATATACCCCAATGTTGTATCGTTATATTTTTATGTTATTATACCATAAGATTCCTCTATCTTCAAGGTTTTTGAGTGGACACGTGTAATTCCTTGCCAAGATTCTTTCTTTGTTTATTGCTCTTAAACGATCGGGTCTTGGAAAAGTTTTTTTAAGTTGCAACGCGCCGGCGGCAAAAAAGAAAAATCCCCAAGCTTCACAGCTCGGGGGGGCAAGTTATGTTCACATCATTTAAACATTTCGTTACCGGCCTTATGGCAATCACAACTCAACCTCAAGGCACACGCTTGGGGAGATCAGAACCTGCGGGTCAGAAGGTCGAGGTAAAAGGGCGCATGCATAGCCGTGCGAACGGCGGCGTAAAGGGTCAGCGGTACGGCCAAGCAAAGAAGCGGGACGAAAAGGAAGGTGAAAAACCGCTCCCATGCGGGGCGGTAGGTAACGCGAAAAAGGCACGCGCCCAGGAAGCCGCTTAGGGTATTGGTGGCAAGATCGGAAAGGGAAAACGAGCCCCAAAAGGTGAAAAGCTGTACTACTTCTAAAAAAAGGCAAGCCAAAAGGGCGTAAAGCGCGGTTTTTTTCACGCTTTGTTCCTCGGAAAAAAGCATTACGCACCATCCGAACGGCAGAAGAAGAAAGCAATTCAAAAGGATATCCCTTAAGCATCGGTTAAAGACGTTCCCCTTCAAGGCAAGCTTTATCCATTCTACGAGATCATCGTGAAGGAAAACACGCTCGAATACGCTTTTTTCGATAGCCGACTCATAGGTTTCAAGCAAGGCGTCGTTCATATTGCATTTAAAAAGGACGCCCCATAAAACGATAACGATATATAAAGCGAACAACACCACCGCAAAGCGGAAAAAGGCGGTATGCCGCGATACCGGTATATGTGATTTCATACGTTCCCCTTTCATTCTTTCACTACATTTTTTATATCACACCTCTTTCGATCTGTCAACCGAAAGAATATTCGCCCCCCGCCTTGAATACAATGACCTAAAAACCATATTCGAGGTGAGATATGAAAAGATCGATCGGACTTTGGCAGTTCTTCGGCTTTGCCGTTACGTCTCTTTTGGGTACGCTTTTGCATTTTTTGTACGATTGGCTCGGCGGGGTTATATGGATCGCCCCATTCTCGGGCGTGAATGAATCGACTTGGGAGCATATGAAGCTGCTCTTTTGGCCGCTGATTCTTTTTGCCATCGTGCAAAGCTTTTTCTTCCATGACCGACGGGATTTTTGGTGCGTGAAGGCAAAAGGAATTCTACTTGGGCTTTTCTTGATCCCCCTTGTTTTCTACACCTATAACGGTGCGATTGGTCCATCTCCCGATTGGCTGAATATCACCCTTTTCTTTATTTGCGCGTCGGCAGCCTTTCTGTATGAAGCACGGCAATTCAAAAAAGAAACGATCTCTTGCTCCCACAAGCTTTCGCTTTCCCTGCTCGTTCTCCTTGCCCTTCTTTTCGTTACATTTACCTTCCGCACCCCCGAGCTCAGCCTCTTTCAAGATCCGCTTTCGGGCAGGTACGGTATATAAAGCAAGCCGCCGAGGGATTCCTCGGCGGCTTTTTCTGTTCTTTAGGAAAGGCTTACTTCGGCTTCTCCTGCGCTTCTTTCGGTGAAAAAAGTAGGGGCAGCAGCCCCGCCTTGGGGGCGCTGCGCAGGTATAAAGCCCCTCTCTTCCCCCACGCGTACAAGCTGAGAATGAAACGTTTTGTTTTCAAAACAATCCTTTTTAGCCTTTTAGATAAGCCTCTGCTTGCGATCGGCTTGTGAAGATAATGGCGTTTTTATCACGGTATTTTTTAAGCAAAGCAACGATCTTCGGCCGTTGCTCTTTTTGAAAGCTTTTGATAAACTCGATGAATTCTTTATCTTCTTCGGTTTCGATCCAGGGCATATCGCCGCGGGGCTTTCCGCGCCGCGCCTTCACACCGTCAAGGCAAACGTCGAGCGGATAGTCAAGAAAGAACACGGTATCACAGGCCGCGAAGCGGCACTCCATCGTCGAGGCGTAATTGCCGTCAAGGATCCACTCCTCCTCCCCCAGCACGCGGGATAGGCGATCAAGGAAAACGCGTTTCTCTACCGTGGTTTTATCCGCGTTCCAAAAGAGCTGATCGAGGTGGTAAAGGGGAAGCCCGGTTTTCTCGCGAAGCGCCCTCGCGAAGGTGCTTTTACCGCTTCCCGGGCAACCGATGACTATAATTTTCTTCATTTTACGTTAACCAAAAATCCAAAACGCTTTCGTAATTAACGTTCACAGCACCTATGTTTTCAATCCAAGCCACAAGAAAGGTGATTTTGTCTATCGTTCTATCCAAAAGAACAAACGAGAAACCAAGATTATCTTCAGAACGCCATACATCATAGCCCTTATGATTTTTAGGATTATCCTCCTCTTCGTTCATATCGTAAGAACCGATACCTACAGACCAACTGTCAATCGTATTGGTAATTGATTCTGTATGCTCATCAGAACCGCAATAGTTTAAGCCGCCCTCCGAGAACACAACATCGTATTTTTTACCAACGGTTAAAAGTTTTGTATCTATATCCAAAGCATAATTGGTTTCCGTTGTTATGTTGTCATAAGGCACATCATAGTTGTTTTTACGAACGCTGAAAGGGATTTTTTGAATCCCATGGCAAACGGTAAATTCACCAACAGGACATGGGAGTGACACTATGTTTTCGTAAATATATTTCATAGGTTCCCTCTGTAATCCTTTATAATTTCCATAATATCGCGCTCGTACACATTTCCGCCGAGAACGTCGCCGTTTGGCGAAAAGGAGAGGCAGCGCACGTCGCAAGGATCCTCCGTATACGGATTTTCGGGCAGGTTGTCTTTAAAATATTCGGCAAGGTATCGGCGCGCATTTCCCTCGGGAAAGACAACGTTCCCCTCTCCGACGGGAATCCCCATGTCACCAAAGCTATCTAAGATTCCTCTCGTTTTTCGGTTGTAGGGGTTATCGTCGCGCTTGCTTACCAGCCACGCGGGCTGAAGCCGAACGGGGATGCCGCGCCCTTTCGCTTCTCGGGCGAAGAGTTTCACGGTATCAAGCGGTATCGTCTCCTGATGAAAGGCATCGACCGACAAAAGAAGGTCGTTTACCCCACACATAGCAAGCCGATAGGCAAGCGTTCCGATCACGTCGGGGCTTTTGGAAAAATAGCCGTTGGTGATCAGCTGGCGGCAAGGGACATTCATTTCTTTGGCGGCTTGCATAATTGCTTCGACCGCATCGGGATACAAGAGCGGCTCGCCACCAAAGGCCATAACCGTCTTTATATCATAAGACGAGGCAATCTTTTTCACCGCATCGGCAGCGATAGCGGGATCGATCCGCTCACCGCGAGGGGCGTGATCCCCCTCGGAGCAATGCTTGCATTTCCCCGTACAGGCGCAGGTCACGACGAACTCAATTTTTCTTAGATTTTTCAAATATGAATTTATCATCGGCTTCCTTTCACAACAAGTGAGCGTTCGTTTTTCGCTACGGGAATTCTGATTACCAAACAAACGGGATGAGGCGGTATTTGACCTTTTGCATATAGTCGGCATAGCCGGGGAGCGAGGCTTGAAGGAAGGCTTCCTCGTTTTTGATACGCTTGGCGATCAAAAAGGGGTAGACAAGAAAGACCAAGAAGGAATAAAGAGAGCCGAGAACAAGAGGCATAGAAAGAAACAAAAGAAGCGTTGCGCTGTACATCGGATGGCGGACGACGGAATAAAGCCCCGTATCGATCACCCGTTGCCCCTCTTGTACCTCAACGGTACGCGAAAGATAGATGTTCTCCCGCAGAACCTCGGCGTAAAGGATATAGGCGATAAGAAAGGCAACCGCCGCCGCTATCACGGCGCCCCGCGGTAGGGTGTACCATGAAAAACGCGCCCCCAGCCCCGCCAAGACGAAGCCGATAAGGAACATAAGGCCGCAAAGCTTCACCACCAGATCCTGCTCTTTATCCTGTTCCTTTGCCGCAAGGCGCTTTTGCAAAAGGCTTGGATTGTTACACAGCAAAACGATCCCCACTATAAACATCGGCACGAACAAAATCCCCATAAGCAGCCAGCCGTTAAAAAAGCCGAGTGTGCCGGCTGGCAAAAAGATCAATGCCCCCACCAATAAAACACCAAACAAAAACTTAGCTATGGCATCAAAGAACCATTTAGCAGTCATCTCATTCTCCTTTTCCACAAGATCGATTAACCACCGTTAGGCATCATAGATCTCGCTCTCTCGTTTTTTATTATATCACAAAAAAACCTATTTTTCAAGAAAGACCTACGGCTTGTTTTGGGCTTTATTAAGGCGCACGCAAAAGCGGTTGGTTTTCTCGTTTTCCAAAATGTAAACAAAACGTTCCAGTTTTTTTCTCACATCTCCTCCCCCCTTCTTCTTCTCGTTTCAGGTCGCCTTCAAGCCCCTTTGTGACTTCTTTTCCTCTCCCGGCGCCCTCAAAAAAGCAAAGAAAGGCTTTCTATTTTTGTAAAGAATACATTTCATTCTACGAAAAAGAGGGCAAAAATGAAAAAAACGCCATGTGAAAAGACTTGACTTTGAGGGGTTTTTGCGTTATAATATGTCGAGTTGTGCTTTATAATGGATTTACATTATATAACTTTAAGAAGTTTTTAAAAAACGCAAAAATGCGCACGTAAGCGAGGAAAAATTATGATGAGATTCGAGAAAAAGGTCTGGCTGGCGACCCCCACGATGCACGGCGAGGAGTTGGAGTACGTTAAGAAGGCGTACGAAACCAACTGGATGTCTACGGTTGGGGAAAACATCAACGAGGTCGAGCGTTTGGCCGCCGAGCAAGCCGGAATGAAATGCGCCGTGGGTCTTTCTTGCTGCACGGCCGCCCTGCATCTTTGCGTAAAGCACGCGGGCGAGACGCTATACGGCAAGCCCCAAATCAGCCACGGCGCCCTGGAGGGGAAACGGGTCTTTTGCTCGGATATGACCTTTGACGCAACGCTGAACCCCGTTGTTTACGAGGGCGGAATTCCGATCTTTATCGATACCGAGGCCGATTCTTGGAATATGGACCCCGTAGCGCTTGAAAAGGCTTTTCAGCTGTATCCCGACGTAAAGCTCGTCGTTTCCGCAGAGCTTTACGGGTTCCCCGGACGGATGGACGAGATCAAAGCGATCTGCGAAAAGCACGGCGCGCTTCTGATTGAGGATGCGGCCGAGGCGATGGGCGCTACGATCGACGGTGTGCCCTGCGGCTCGTTCGGCGATTATTCGGCGGTCAGCTACAACGGCAACAAGATCATCACGGGCTCAGCGGGCGGTTGCCTTCTCACAAACGATCCCGAAATGGCGAACAAGGCACGCAAGTGGTCGACCCAAGCAAGAGAAAACGCCCCCTGGTACCAACATGAGGAGGTTGGCTATAACTACCGTATGAGCAACGTCGTTGCGGGCGTGGTTCGCGGGCAGTATCCCCATCTTTACGAGCACATCGCGCAAAAGAAGGCGATCTATGAGCGCTACTTGGAGGGCTTTTCCGGTCTTCCGATTCAAATGAACCCGATTACCAAAGGTACCGAGCCGAACTATTGGCTGTCTGCCATGGTCATTGACCGGGAGGCGATGTGCGCCCAGGTTCGGGATGACAGCAAGGCGCTGTACATAGCGGAGCAGGGAAAATCCTGCCCTTCTCAGATCTTGGAAACGCTGTCAGCCTACAATGCAGAAGGCCGTCCTTTCTGGAAGCCGATGCACATGCAGCCG
>JAZRFI010000020.1:0-18302 GCA_045661285.1 Eubacteriales bacterium
ACGTTTGCAGATCCCTTCCTCGGTCAAGCGCTTGGCGCTATGCCCTCGTCGGTTTTGCGCCGTTCCGCGCTCTGCGCTGCACTCTGCAAAACTTCGACTGCGTTCGGATGCCACAATGTGTCATCCTCTCTCCGCTCAGGATGACACTCGGGGGATATTACGCATAACTTTTTGCCCTATATCCGCATATAATGACAATAGAAAAAATAAAACAAAAATTTACTCAAAAAAGACTTGACAAAGCCAAAGTGTTGTGCTATAATAAGCGGGTCAACAAAATATCGCGCCATGGCCAAGCGGTAAGGCAAAGGTCTGCAACACCTCTACCCCCAGTTCGATTCTGGGTGGCGCATCCAACGCAAAGGGCACCTACGGGTGTCCTTTTTGCGTTGGAGGCGGTATCCTTGCGAAGTGAACCGTGCGCATAGCGCCCGGTTCGATAATGGGTGAGCGAGCGAAAAAGCCATGTTATGGCTTTTTCGTGAAGCGATACCCCAAGGATAGAGAGAAATGAAGTGAGTGAGAACGAACGCGCATTTCGACCATATCCGCGGGGAGGGTAGCCGAAGCGAAGTCCTCGACGCAAGGAGTTGAAGGAGCAATCTATGATTGCGACACACAACGTAAGGAGCGAAGCGACGGAATAGCGAGCCCGCGAGCGTCCTATGCGGCAGGACAGGGTAGCCTCCAAAACAAAAAGCACCCACGAAGGGTGCTTTTTGTTTTGGAAATGAAGCGCACCTGCGGTGCATGAAGAATGAAGCAGCCTTCGGCTATGAAGCGAGCCTTCGGCTCACGGAGAAATTAGCGTGCGCTTCGCTTCATGGCAACGAAGTTGCCGCTTCATAGAAGCCGTAGGGCTTCTGCTTCATATTCGCGAAGCGAATGCTTCGTTGACAAGTAGCCGCTTTTATGCTATACTAAGCCGAGAAGGGCGGTAGAACAATGGATTTTCTTGTGGATTTTTTGGTCGAAGTTGTTTTTAATGTATTTGCCGAAGGTTTTGTTGCCTTCTCTGTTGCTTTTATGCCCAACAAAGCTCTTTCTCCGCGTACAGAAAAGATTTTGGCGGTTATATTTTCTTTGATAGGCATTTGCTTGTTTGTTCTTCTTGTCGTTGGCGTTGTTATGCTTGTCGAATCTCATGGAGATAGCCCGATCGGTTGGGTTTTTATAGGTGCATGTGCAATCTACGTCGTTCTTTCAATTGTTGCAAGAATCGTTGCAAAAATAAAAAAGTAGGCATCTTTTTTGTCGACATAAGCCAAAAACAAAGCACCCGAAATGGGTGCTTTATTTTTTATTCAAGCCGCAGGCTTGGCATATCAACATGCTTTGCCGTGATTAGGATGCGAAGGGCGCAAAAAACAGGTAAACGGCAAGAGGAAAGAAGCAAGGCAGCTTTTCGCCGTGGCGGAAAGCTTTTTTTTTATAAATAAGGTTGAAAAGAAAGAGGCTTTGTGCTATACTTAACCAAAAAACAACGGAGGCTATTATGAACATTGCCGTTTTACTGAGATATCTGGATATGAAAAGGCCGAACGATCCGTATTGGAACTACCGCTATTACATTCTGAATGACTATAAGCTTATGACCGATAAGTACAAGATCGGCATGGTTGCCATTATGTCGGAATTCGGGCTTGACGAGATCTGCCGCGCGTGCGACGGGCTTATTGTTCCCGGCTCGGGCGCCAACATCAACCCGAAATACTGGGGCGGTGAGGATATCCCCGAGGATCGCCCCGACGAATATGTCCTCGATTCCCAGGTCATGCAAAAATTCTACGAGGCCGGCAAGCCGATCTTCGGCGTTTGCGGCGGGCATCAGGCTATCAACGTATTCCTCGGCGGCTCGATCCGGCGGTTACACGATCTTGACAAGCACTACGACAAGGAAAGCTGCACGCACCCCATTAACATTGAAAAGGGCTCTTTCGTTTGGGACGTTTTCGGGAAGGAGCGCGCGATCTCCAACAGCCATCACAGCTATTGTATCGAGCGGCTTGCGCCCGACCTTAGAAGCGTAGCGACCACCGACGACGGTGAGAACGAGGCGGTCGAATGGAAGGAGAAAAACATTTTCGCAACGCAGTGGCACCCCGAGCAGGTGTTCCACGGCCGTGGCGACCCCGTCGAATTCAAATTCTTTGAAAACTTCTTCAAGCGCTGCGAAGAAGTGAAGATGAGCAAAAAATAAACCAAATCGGTTATCCCGCTTTTTGTGGGGAGGCTTCGGTCTCCCCCTTTCTTTTTGAAGCGCGCGGGGCAATATCTTGCCCCGATTCGATTGACAACCTCCCCTTTTTATGCTATATTGAACCCAAGAAAGCAAAAGGAGATTGCCTATGAGCGTAGAGATTTTAGGAAAACTGCCCGACCCCTTCCGAAAAGAGGACGGCAGCCGCATGACGCCCGAGGAATGGTACGCGCAAAGAGAGCGCCTTTTTGATCGCATTTGCGAAATCGAATACGGCGGGATGCCCCCGCGCCCCGAGGTGGTTCGGGTCGTACGGCTGACGGCCGCCAAAGCCGACAACATGGTATATAAGATCTTCGCGGGCACAAAGGAAAAGCAGCTCTCCTTTCTTTTGGAGATCTCGGTCCTTTCGGGGCCCTTGGACGGAAGCCGCAAATTCCCGCTTCTTCTGACGGGGGACGGATGCTATTACAACTGCGAGAGCGACACGGTCGCCGCCGCCAAAGAGCGGGGGATCGCGGTTGCGCGCTTTAACCGCTTAGAGCTGGCAAACGACGATAAGGACGCCGGAAGATGCGGCGGCCTTTACGATATTTATCCCGAATATCCCCATTTTACCGCCATTTCGGCCTGGGCGTGGGGGTATATGACGGTCATGGACGCCTTAGAGCAGATCCCCTATATCGACACCGAAAAGGTGGGGATCACGGGGCATTCGCGCGGCGGAAAGACCGTGCTTTTGGCGGCGGCGGCCGATACGCGCATCGCCTTTGTTTGCCCCAACAACAGCGGCTGCCACGGGGCGGTCAGCTACCGCTTGAAGGAAAACGGCTTCACCTCCTATTGGTCGAAGAAGACCGAGGAGCTTTCGGATATGTTCCTCTATCTCCCGCACTGGATGGGCGAGGGGTTGAGGGAATACATCGACCGCGAGAACGAGCTGCCTTACGATATGCACTATTTCGGCGCGCTGATCGCGCCGCGGTATTATCTGCAATGCGAGGGCATGCAGGATTATTGGATCAACCCGAAGGGCGCGTGGATGAACTTCTGCGGCGTAAAGGAGGCCTACCGTTACCTCGGATGCGAGGATAACGCCGCCGCCTGGTTCCGCCCCGGACGGCACCGCCATAAGCTGCCCGATTTCACCGAGTTTTTGAATTTTATGGTCTGCAAGATGCGAGGGGAACCGACCGCCGAGCATCTCTTGATCAACCCCTATCCCACCCTTTCGATCGACGTTGATTGGGAAAAGGCGGAGAAATAAATCCCACGAAAAAACAAGCGCGGGCTACCCGCGACAGAAAAAGGAGAAAACCATGAAGATTCTTTTTGCGGCTGACACAAGCTTTCACTATATGGGGGATAACTACCCCGGGGATGAGATCGCCCTTTCGCTTCTTGCCGAGGCGAAGCCCTGCTTTGACCAAGCCGATTTCAGCGTGATCAACCTCGAAAGCCCGATCGGCCACCGCGAGGAATGCACCCCCATTCCGAAAAGCGGGCCGAACATTATGATCTTTACCCCCTTCAAAAAATGCTTGGAGGCGCTTTCACCGAGCGCTGTCTGCCTTGCCAACAACCACACGGGCGACTTTGGCGATCCGCCTATCTTCGATACGCTCAAAATCATCCGTGAAATGGGCGCCGAGCCCTTTGGCGCGGGCGCGAATATCGAAGAGGCCTACGAGAGCGCGAAATTCGAAAAGGACGGCGAAAGGATCGCCCTGATCGGGGTTTGCGAAAACGAATTCGGCGGGGCGACCGAAAAGACGGCGGGAAGCGCCGGCTATTCCTTGGGTAGACTGACCCGCGCCATTCGCGCGTCGGTTGAAGAAGGCTACAAGCCGATTATCTTCTTCCACGGCGGGAACGAGCATTACGCCTTCCCCGCCCCCTCGAAAAAGGAATTGTACCGCCACTTCGTGGATCTTGGCGCTTCGGCGGTTATCGCGATGCACACGCACTGCCCCCAAGGCTATGAATTCTACCGCGGCGCGCCGATCGTATACAGCATGGGGAACTTTTATTTCCCCGCCCCCGCCGGAAAGCAGCATTTTCCCGTGTGGGAATACGGCTATATGACCCAGCTTTCCTTTGCGGACGGCAGCATTTCCTTGGAGGCGATCCCCTACCGTCAAACCATCGACGGGCTTTCGCTTCTTAAGGGAGAGGAGCTTGCCCACTTTGAAAAGTATATGAAGGCGATCACCGCGCCGATCGAGGACGATGAGCTTTTGGGAAAATACTTTGACGCGTGGTGCTTTGGGCGCGACACCCTTACCGCCTACCCCATCTGCTACGAGAGAAAGGAGAAGGCGGTCGTAAAAAATCTGCTTGGATGCGAAGCGCACAACGAGGTTTTGAAAAACGAGGCGCGCCTTTGGTTCGAGGGAAAAAGAAAAGAAGATTACCAAGATCTTTTAGGGGATATTGCCGAGCTGCAGAAAATGAAGATCCCGCAATCTCTTTCCAAATAATTCGACAGGTTCTTACCGAGAAAGGATAACCCGTGACAAAAGAAAAAATCACGCTAAAAAACGTGAAGGCCGATCTTTTGCAATACGCCAAATTCTATTTGAAGATCAAGCTTGAATGGCGCTTGCTTTATCTTTTCCCCTTCGTTCTTATTGCTTTGCCGATCCTGCTTTTTGTAAACGTATGGATCGGGCTGATCCCGCTTTTACCCGCCCTTTACCACATAGCGCAGCTTGCCTACGCCGTTTGGGAGTACAAGGGCAGACGGGCGGTGATCGAGGCGGTTTCGGGCCGTGACGGGCTTGCGATAAACACCGAGACCGTCAGCCATCTTGCCCGGGAAACCGTTTACGAGCCGCATCGAAACAAAAACCGAGTAAAACGAACGAGAGAAGCCCACGTTTTATATTTCAGCGGCTCCTGCTCGTGGCGCATACCGACCTCGGAGGAAAAGCTCTACGCGTGGAGCAAAGAGCTTTGGTCAACCCCCGAGGGGATCAGCAACCGCGCCGTCAAGGGGGTTGAATACCTTTATATTGCCGTACAAGGTCATCCCGACCTTTCGTTCATTTATCCCCTTAGCTTCTTCTCGCCGGACGTATCCCTGCAAAAGCCGAAAAACGCCTGATCGATCGGCAAGATTCTTTTCTTGAAAATAAAGGAGGTTGCACGATGCGCGCGATCGAAAGCTTACCCGAGGGGTACAAAGAGATCTATTCGGTCAATCTGCAAAAGGACAAAAAAGCAAAGGTGGGAATTAACCTTTTCGCCGTTCTTTTGGGCGTTCTTTTGGCCGTTCCCGTACATGTTGCGGTCCCGATCTCCACGCTTTTCGATATGGAAGAGGGGCTTTGGAATTACGCGCTTCGCTTTGGCGCGCTGATCGTTTTGTCGGTGTTATACATCATCCTGCACGAGGCGGTTCACGGCGCCGCGATGAAGCTGTGCGGCACCAAACGCGTGAAATACGGCTTTACGGGGCTTTACGCCTTTGCGGGAAGCGACGATTATTACGGCAAAGGGGCGTATATCTTTATTGCGCTTGCCCCCGTCGTTCTTTGGGGGGCGGTGCTTGCCGTTGTGAATTGTCTGGTTCCCCTTTCGTGGTTCTGGGTGGTTTATATCATACAGATCACGAATCTGTCGGGGGCGGCGGGCGACTTCTTCGTAACCGCCAAATTCTCGAGGATGCCGAAGGATATTCTGGTTCGCGACGTGGGCGTCGGTATGACGGTGTATTCCCGAAGCCATGCGGAATAAAGCGAGCAAAAACCCCTTCTCTTAAAAAGCAAAAAAGCACCCCGAAGGGTGCTTTTTTCTATTTCTATTTCTTTTACAGCCCTAAAAGCCGCTTGGCGTTGCCCGAAAAGATAAGCTCTTTATCGGCGTCGGTAATCGGCTCGTATTCTACAGCCGAAACGTAGGCAGGCGGAGTGCAGATCGGGTAGTCGGTGCCGAAAAGGAAGCGCTCGGCCCCCACGGTTCTGACCCCCTCGGCCAGCATGCCGTAGCGGAAAATATTGCCGCCCGAAAGATCGAGATAGAAATTATCGCATTGCTTCATCACGTCAAGGGCCGCCATAAAGCGCTTTTTTTCGCCGGGGTGCGCCATCACGAAGGGAAGGTTCGGATGCGCCTTCACCATCTTGGTTTCCACATCCACCGCATCGCTGCCGTGGTAGGATACCACCATCGAAAGCTCCTCAGCAAGCGTAAGGATCTCACTAAGCCCCTCGGCGTCGTATCCGCCCACCCAGTTGTGGATATAAGGAACCACCTCACCGATCAAGCGGCAGCCCGCCTTGTGCATTTTCAGAAGCCACTCGCAGGATTCCTTCGGCGCGGCGGGATGGATCATCATGCCGGGGATATACGCACCCCCGAAGCGCTCACGAAGAGAGAGCGCCGCCTCGTTGGTTTTTTCAAGAAGAAGAACCGGATCCTCCTCGCGGTAGATGACCGAGCCGCAAAAGCGGCTGATCCCCGCCTTTTGCAGATCGGCAAGGACGGTTGCCTCGCTGTTTCCGACCGCTTCCTTAAAGTGGCAAAAGTTTGCGTCGCACCCTACGGGCGGATGCATATGAAAATCGATAATTTCCATTTGCAAAGTATCCTTTACAAAACTTTATTTCTTGGTGATATATCCCTCGCGATACAACAGCTCGGCGTTAAGAAGCGCGCCGCCCGCGGCGCCGCGAAGCGTGTTGTGCGAAAGGCCGACGAACTTATAATCGAAGAGGGTGTCTTCACGCAGACGGCCGACCGAAACGCCCATGCCGCCGTAAAGATCGCGGTCAAGCAGGGTCTGGGGGCGGTTGTCTTCTTCAAAATAGGTGATGAACTGCTCGGGCGCGGAGGGAAGGCCCAGCTCTTGGGGCTTACCCTTGAAGTTCTTCCATGCTTCGAGAATGGCTTCCTTTTCGGGCTTCTTCTCAAAGGATACGAACACAGCGGCCATATGCCCGTCGATAACCGGAACACGGATGCACTGGGTGGTGATGATGGGCGACTCGGCTTTTACGATCACACCGTTTTCTACCTTACCCCAGATGCGAAGCGGCTCTTGCTCACTCTTTTCCTCTTCGCCGCCGATATAGGGAATAACGTTGCCGACCATTTCGGGCCATTCGTTAAAGGTCTTGCCGGCGCCGCTGATCGCCTGATAGGTGGTCGCAACGATCTTGGTGGGCTTATAGGCAAGAAGGGGCGTAAGGGCCGGCACGTAGCTCTGGATCGAGCAATTGGGCTTAACCGCGATAAAGCCGCGGGTGGTGCCAAGGCGCTTCTTTTGGTATTCGATGACCGAAAGGTGGCTATCGTTGATCTCGGGGATCATCATGGGGACGTCGGGCGTCCAACGGTTGGCGGAGTTATTGGAAACGACCGGCAGCTCGGCCTTGGCAAGACGCTCTTCCAAGAGAACGACCTCGCTCTTCGGCAGGTTGACGGCGCAGAAAACGAAATCGCAGCTATCGGCGATCGCCCGGGTGTCCTCAGACGAGATAACGACCATATCCTCTACCGCCCGGGGCATCGGTTGCGAAAGCTTCCAACGCGTGCCAACCGCCTCACGGTAGGTACGCCCCGCGCTTCTTTCGCTGGCGATAAGCGCCGAGATCTCAAAATAGGGATGATCGGCAAGCAGGGTGACGAAGCGTTGGCCGACCATACCGGTGGCGCCAACGATACCGACTTTCAATTTCATCTTCTAATCCTCCTATAAATAAGAAAATATATTATCAATATCGCATTATAGCACGGCGGCGCGTATTTGTCAATCAAAAGCCGCTATTTTCAAAAAATTAAAAAGGGCAGAAGGCTCTGCCCTTTTTGCTTTGAAGCCTTACGCTTAAAGGCGCGCGGATTTTGGGCAGAAATCCCCTCGCAAAGTCCACTTTAAAAAAAGGTTTTCCGCTTTTGGCAAAAGGTAACAAGCGTTCGTATGTATACTATATACGCGTGGGCACGAAAAAGAGAAGGGATGCTTTACAGCATCCCCTCTTCTTGGAATTTTACGCAATTTTCGTCTTCCTTCAGCATGCGCATAATGCCCGCCAAACGGCGTACCGAGATCTTAACGACGGCGTCGCCGATCGTCTTGGTGCAGCCGATAGGCGCAAAGCCGTGCAAGCAGTTCGGCTGGTTGATCGACCAGGCCTTAGCGCAGGTAACGCCCGCTTTGCGCAGATAGTCGGCGCGCCCCGTCGAAACGCCGTCCTCCGCATCAAAGCGCGAGGGCTCGACCAGCTCGGGATGGGTACCGTACACAAGCGCGGTCTCCACGAAGTCGCCGTGGCTTCCGCCCGTACCGTGCTCGGCGTAATACTTCAAGGTTTCAAGGTCCTCGGGCGTCAGCATCGAGAGAAACTCGGGCTCACGCTCGTAGGTAGCCAAAAGCTTATCGGGCATAATGCTGGGCCAATCGTAAGCAAGGGTACACATGGTGGCGTAGCTCCGCTTTTCGTAGTTTTGCGATTGCACGAAATAAGGGAGTATCGCTGCGTTTCCGCCGTGCGAACTGCAGAAGAGGATCTTGCGGTAGCCGTTACGGGCGATCTCGTCGCAAAGCTCGCGCATAACCGTTAAAAGCGTGTTGGGATTCATACCGATATAGCCGCGGCGGTGGCAAGCGCCGGGGTCGGTAATGGTATGAGCGCCGATCACGTTTCCAAGCCACATCGTTACGGGAAAAACGGTAACGTCGGCCTCGGCGGCGGCTCTTTCTACGATGCCGGCACCCCACAAGGAATCACAGCCCGAGGGCAGATGCTGACCGTGCTTTTCAAGGCAACCCATTGCCATAACGCAAAGACCGCCCGAGCGCTCGATTGCGCCCTCGAACTCCTCTTCACGCAGCTTTTCCCAATGCAGAACTTTGTTAGCCATAACAAACGCTCTCCTTTAATTTAATAAAATTTATAAGGATAATACGCCCCCAGTATAGCACGCCCCCCAAAAGAAGTCAATAAATTCCCCGAAATATCTATAAAATCTTTCAAACCGCTTGCACCCCCGGCAAAACGAACCGGTAGGTATTGCCGCTCGCGGTAGAAAAAGAACAAATCGCTCATGTTTGTGATGTGTCAAATAGCAAATAAAAATATAATGCCTTGGAGAAAAACGAAGTTTTTCAACCTTAAAAATACGCATAAGGACGCACGAGAAATACGGCGATAACAAAACAAAAAGGAGATATCTGGGTACCCTAAATATCTCCCTTTTTTATTTGCGTTTATGCTCAAATACGAAGCCTTACGCTTCTTTTTTCTTTTTCTTCTTGATGCGGTTAAGCTTCTTGTTGATCGCCAGCAGCTCTTCCTTTGTGAAGCTGATATTCAGCATCCCCATCATACCGAGCAGGCGAAGAACCGTGAAGCCGTTGAGCATCTGCATCATATCCTTGGAAAGCGTGAAGCCCATCGCCGAGGGGCCCTCGCCCTTTTTCTTCTTTTCGCCCTTCTTCTTGCCGCCCATCATCTTTTTGGCGAGCGAGAGGAAGAGAAGCTTGCCACGGAAGGTCGCCAGCACCTCGCCCATCTTATCGTTGAGCGAGAGGCGCCCGTCGGGCATATCGACCTCGAACCAGTTAAGGATCGCGTTCTTTTCGACGAGGCGGTACTTTTCGGGGAATTCATCGACCTTTTGCAGTCTGCTTTCGTCGCGGCATTCGCCCGCGACGGCCAGAAGCTTGGTTTCGCCCCCGACAGCCAGAAGCTTGGTTTCGCCCACGTTCGGCACGTCGAAATAGAAGAAATGCTCCGCGCTTTCCTTTTTACCAAGCGAGACACCGTTGGCAAACAGTTCAACCTCGGGAAGGTTCGAATAAACCGTCACGCGCGTGACGTCCTCCACTCTTTCCTCGTAGCGCTTGCCGCAAATATGCACGAAGGGCTCGTCGGAAAGCCAGGCCTTGTAGGCGTAGAAGGCGTCCTTCTTATACGCGCGGTCAAAGGTCACAAGACCCTTATGGTTCTGCCCGTTCTCGCCGCCCTCGCTGCGCGCGTCGGCGCCGAAGTCGAACATATTCCATACGTGGGTCGCCCACAGATACTTACGGGTAAAGAGCTGCTTCATCAGCTCCTCGTGGTAGTAGGCCTGATATTCCTCGGTGTAGTCGCCCTGGCGGGGATCCGAGGTATGCCAGTTAAGCGCCTCGCAGCCGTATTCGCTGACGCCGATCGGCAGGGTCGGGTGCATGGCGTGGAACTTATCGAACCAGGGGCCGTTCATATCGGTATCGCCGCCGTACCAGCCGAAGTAGTGGTTATAGGAAACCACGTCGGGGATATCAAGATAGGGGCTATCCATCGGGCACATTGAGACCGCCGCCACCGTGGTAAGACGGGTCTTATCCATCGAATGAACGAGGTCGTTGAGCATGCGGTGGTTGTCAAGGAGATCGGGATCCTTGTCGCCGTTCATGGTGATCTCGTTCGAAAGACCCCACACGACGTTCGAGGGGTGGTTGTAGTTCTGGCATACCAGCTCGATCATCTGGGTGCGGGTGTTCTCGCGCCCGCCCGCCATGTGCTTCGAGATATAGGGGATCTCGGCCCAGATAACCAGACCCTTTTCGTCGCAAAGATCGTAGAAATACTGATCGTGCTGATAGTGCGCCAAGCGAATGGTGGTGGCGCCGACCTCAAGGATCAGGTCGATATCCTCGCGGTGATGCTCGGGCAGCAGGGCGTTACCGATGCCAAGGCGGTCCTGGTGGCGGGATACGCCGCGAAGCGGATATTCCTCGCCGTTCAAGATAAACCCGCGCTCGGGATCGATCGAGAAGCTACGGCAGCCAAAGCGCGAGGAAACCTCGTCTACGCTTTCGCCGCCGACAAGCAGCTCAGCCTTTACGGTATAGAGGTAGGGGTTCTTTCTTCCGTGCCAGAGGGTGGGGTTCTCGATAACGATCGTTTCCTCATCCTTCTCACTTTCAAGGCTTGCGATAACCGCCCCCTCTTTATCGGTGACGGTGTAGCGGAAGGTGGCACCCGCCGCATTGGTTGTGTAAAGTTTCGTTGTCACCTTTGCGGTGTTCCCCTCAACGATCGGGGTCACTTGGATGCCGGGCGCGCCGTAATATTCGAGATCGAAGTGCGCCTCCTCAACCGAGATGAGGTTAACGTTACGGTAAAGACCGCCGTAGAAGGTGAAGTCGGCCATCTGGGGATAAACGGTGTCGTTCGGGGTATTGTCAACGGCGACTGTGATAAGATTGCTCTTTTTGAGCGCCTCGGTGATATCGACGCGGTAGGTCGAATACCCGCCGTCGTGGTGGAAGAGCTTTTCCTCGCCGACGTAGACGTCGCTCGACGAGTTGGCGCCGTTGATCTCCAGAAAATGGCGGCTGCCGGTAAGCGTTTCGGTAAGCTCGCGGCAATAATAGCAGGTGCCGCGGAAATAGTCGTTTCCGCCGTCCTGTCCGTCGGTGGCGTTCCAGCTGTGGGGCAGATTAACGGCTTCACCCTCGAAGGACGCGCCGATCGCTTGGGGGGCGGTCTTCGAAAAGATCCAGCCTTCGTTTAAGGAAAGCTTATTTCTCATGATATTCTCCTTTGATTCGTATGGGTTTCCAAAAGGCGCCCGACGGGGTCGGGCGTCTTACGGTGAATTATTCTTCGATGGCGGCGCCTTTTCTTGCCTCAAGCTCAGCGTTCATTTTGCTAAGCGTTTTCTTATCGAGGTTATAGATCACGGCAATGCCGATGAACTGCAATACGGCGCTGAAGAGATAGAGGGCGGCAACCAGCCAGCACATGTTGTGCGCGGTGGTGATGGTTTGGCCGACGGTGCCGTACTTGGCTTCGTAGCCGAGCCAGCCCATGATAAGCAGGACGGCCGAGGGGCCAACGCCCTGCGCCAGCTTACGGGAGAGGGAGTGCAGCGAATAGACCGTGCCCTCCTCACGGGTGCCGAATTTCCATTCGTTGTAGTCGATCGCGTCACCCATCATCGCCCAGGATACGCAGGTGTAAACGCCAAGGCCGATGCCAAAGGCAACCAGGCCGAGGATAAAGACGGCAAGCGCGATCATCGTGTTTTGGATCAAGGGGAAGATCATCATAATGACACCGCCGCCGATCGAAACCAGCGTACCGATGACAGAAGCTTCCTTTTTGCCGTACTTTTCAACGATCTTGGTGATAAAGGGCATAAAGAGGAACATCGGTAAGAAGCCGACGACCTGCACAAGGCCGGAAAGCGAGGCCATGTTGAAGTAGGTCGCGAACATGATGGTCGAGGCGGTGGTCGCCGCGTCCATACCGAGGAACATACCCATGGCGGCGAGCGTCGCGCCGACGGCGGGGCGGTTCTTCATAAACTTACCGAAGGCCGAGAGAACGTTGAACTTCTCGGTCTTTTTTTCTTGGGTCTTGACCGAATTTTCATCCACGCGAACCGTGATGTTTTTCAGCATGAAGAGGAACGAAAGGAAGCCGATAACGCCCATGATGAGCGCCGCGAAGAACACGCGCTCGCCCAAAAGGATCTCAACCGACTTACCCGTAAGCGGGCTAAGAACCTCCTCGCCGATTTCGTAAGGAAGCTTGGTTTCGGGGTTGATGAGGAACTGATTCTTATCAACGCCCTCGGGCAGAACGATCTGATCGAGGAAGTTCGTGTTCCCCTCCCAGGTCACCTTACGCCAGATGAGCATCGGCAGAATGACGTTGGGAAGGATATTCCCGATCATCGAGCCGATCGAGCGCCAGGTCGAAAGCTGGGCACGCTCACCGGGATCCTCGGAAACGAGCGAAAGCATCGAGCCGTAGGGAACGTTCGCGATCGTATAGAATGCATCCCAAACGATATAGCCGACGATGAAGAGGATCGCCTTTAAGACGACGGGCGCGTTCGGGAAGGGAAGGAAGACGGCGGCGCCGCCAACCAAAAGCCCGCAGGCCCCGATAAAGATATAGGTCTTGAATTTGCCGTTTTTATACGTTCTTCTGTCGTTGTCGATCAGAGAGCCGATCAGCGGGTCGTTCACCGCGTCCCAGATCTGCACAATAAGAAGCAGGGCCGAAAGAAGCCCGGTCTCCAGCATCATATAGACCAGCCAGAAGGTCTGCACGGTGGCTTTCAGCGCAAAGCTCATATTGCAGCCAAGGTCACCGGCGGCATACGCAAGCTTATCGCGCATACCAAAGGGTCTTTTTGCCTTTTGATTTTCCATTTCGAAAGATTCCTTTCTTAATTTATATTGTACTGCCCCTTTATTATAACAAAAGAGACGCTGAGGGTGTTTGTAGCATTTTCCTGTAATTTGTAATTTTTTTATATTATTGTAAAAAAATAGTTGAAATTTTCACAAAAAAGAGGTACACTTTCGGTATAGATATAGAAAAAAACGACAAGGAGAGCAAAATGGACTACCAAAAGGAGCTTTTGTTTCTTTTCCGCGCACTGGGGAAGCTTTCGCTTCGTTTTTTCTTCTTCACCGAGAGTGGCGAGGAAGAGGAGAAGGAGCCCTTTGACGGGGGGCTTCGCGCCCTCCTCGGGGTCGAGGAAGAAAGGCGGGCGGTTCTTTTGCCGCATTGCAAGGCGGCGACCGACGTAGGGATCTACACGTTTACCGACCGTTTTTTGTGCAGCTACAGCTTTTTGCGCCTGCCGAACGAGGGGGAGCGCTTTCTTTTCATTGGCCCGTATCGGCGCGAGGGGGCAGGGCGCGAGGCCTTTTTTGAACGTCTTCGCTCGCTTTTTCAAAACGAAGAGATCCCCAAGGCGGCAAGCGACTATTACGAAAGGCTTCCCGCCGTCGGAAGCAACCACGCGCTTTTTGTACTCTTGGAAAGCTTCGGCGATCTTTTATGGGGGAAGGACGGCTACGTTTTCCACACCGTAAAGGAAAAATACGAGATCGACCTGCAAAAGGTCCTCGCACGGCGCACGGGAGAAGGGGGGGTGACCCTGCCCGCGGAAAAGGAGCTGGAGCTGCGCTACGCCTACGAAAACGAAATGATGGATATCATTTCTCACGGGCAGGCGCACCGTCTTTCTCTTTTGCGGGGCCTTTCGGCGGCTTCGATGGGGGTCGTGGAAAAAAGAAGCGAAAGCCCGCTTCGAAATCTGCAGAATTACGGGGTGATCTTTAACACGCTTTCGCGCAAGGCGGCCGAGGGGGGCGGGGTTCACCCCATCCATCTTGACAGTATTTCCCGCCATTTCGCCTTAAAGATCGAGGGCGCTTCCTCAACGGCAGAGCTTTCCGCCCTTTTGGGGGAGATCGCCTATACCTATTGCCGCTTGGTGCAAAAGTATTCCCTGAAGTCCTATTCGCCCCCCGTGCAAAAGGCGATCGCCTATATCAACGCCGACCCATGCGCCGCGCTTTCGCTTTCGGCGATCGCTTCCCGCCTTGGGCTTTCCGCAAGCTATTTTTCCGACCTTTTCAAAAAGGAAACCGGAAGATGCCTTACCGAATACGTAAACGAAAAGAAGATGGAGCTGGCGGCCTCGCTTCTTACAGGGACAGACGAGCGTGTCGGTGAGATCGCGGCGGCCGTGGGGATCCCCGATCTGCAATATTTTTCCAAGCTTTTCAAAAAAAGCAAGGGGGAAACGCCGCTTGAATACCGAAAGCGCCGTATCGCCGCCCCAAAAATTCGGTAATCCTCTTCTATTGTAAACAAAAAGCCGAAAATCATACGAAAAAAGCCAAAGCGCCCGAACAAACTCGGTGTGCTTTGGCATTTTATTTGTTTTTACTTTTATTCGCAAAGAACCGCTACCTCACGGTAGCCGTAATAGCGGAAGACTTCGATGGCTTCGGCGGTGATCTTTTCGCCGGGCATTAAGATCGGAACGGCAGGCGGACAAGCCGTCGGCAGACCGCCGAGGATCTTCCCCTCCGCCCATTCAAGCGGCGCGGTGGCCGTTGGGCGAAAAAGCGCTTCCCTTGGGGAAAGGACGGCTTCCCCCCGTACGGCGGGGGGCGGCGGCGCCTCGATCGGTAGGCCGTGCGGGATCGACAAAAGCGCCCTCTCGATCCTTATAAGCTCGCGCCCGCTAAAAAACGGGGAAAGCATCAAGACGACGTGATCGCCGTCGGCATGCTCAACGTAAATCTTCTTCTTTTCCAAAAGGGCGGCAAGCGTTTGTCCCCGATAGCCGTAGGACTTCGGGGCAAGCGTCAGCTTCAAGGGCTCATCCCCCACCAAGCAATAGCCGTTTGCCGTAAGGCTTTCCTTTAACTCCTTTACCTTGGGAAGAAAGGCTTCCAGCGCACGCGGGAAGCGGCGAAAGAGAAGCTCGTTCAGCGCATCCAGCGAAGAAAGCGTCAGATACGAGGGGCTGGTCGAGGCGAACAGTGCCATCGCCCCCTCGGCCGCCTGGGAAAGGAAGAGAGGGGCGTTCTGCCCGACGTGCAGATACGCGGCCCCCGTTAAGGCAGGCAGGGTCTTATGCGCCGAATCGCAGCAAAGGTCGCACGAGGCGTCCAAGGGATGAAGCGAGGGCGAAAGAAAGCGCAGATATGCCCCGTGGGCGTTGTCAACCAAAAGCAGGGTGCCGTATCGGTGACAAAGCGAAGAGAGCGCAGAAATATCAAGGGTGTTCCCAAGATAATCGGGCGAGGTGACGAAAAGGGCGACGGGTCTTTCGCTTTGCAAGCGCGCCTCTACCTCCGCAAGGTCGGGCGTATAGGAAAGAAGCGCCCCCTCGCCGTGAAGCCAGGAAAGCTCGGTATCGGTAAGCGCCGCCGCCGAAAGAAGCGACTTATGGGCGTTGCGGGCGCAAAGGATACGCCCCTCTTTTCCCGTGCTCGCGGCGTAGAGCTTGGCAAGATAGAGCATCGCGCGAATACAGTGAGACGAGCCCTCGGTCGAATACAGCGTCTTTTGCGAGCCGAAAAGAACCGAGGCGTATTTTTCGCTTTGCAGAATGATGCCGTTTGCGTGATAAAGCGCATCGGCCCCCGTGATCTCGGTGATATCCAAGCGCTCGGGCCCTATGATACGGCGGCCCTTATGCCCCGGCATATGCGCGCGTACCGCCTTTTTTTGGGCGTAGCGCTTGACGAAGGAATAAATGGGGGTATTTTTCATAACCCAAGCTCCCGCTTGGCGATCTCAAGGTAGATCGCGCATTCCATACGCTTACGGAAGAGGCGGCAGCCGCTTTCGTAGATGCCGCGGATGCTGCCCGTGGCGTGATAGGCGTTGGCGGCGCACCCGCCCGAGCAATAAAGCTTGGCCCAGCAATCGGCGCACTCGGGGCGCGCGTAGACGTTGCAGGCGCGGAATTCGTTTTGGATTTGGGTGTTATCGACCCCATCCCACACGTTGCCGAGCTTAAATTTCTCGTCGCCGACAAACTGGTGGCAGGGATAAAGATCCCCGGCGGGGGTAACGGCCATATATTCGGTGCCCGAGCCACAGCCCGAGATCCGCTTATAGATGCAGGGGCCGCCCGTAAGGTCGATCATATAATGATAGAAGGTAAAGGGGTCGCCCGCCTTCTTCTTTTCGAGCATCAATTCGGCCAGCTCTTCATACTGCTTCATTACCACCGCAAGATCCTCTTCGCTAAGGGCAGAAGGGTCATCGGGGGCGCAGACCACCGGCTCCATACTGATCTCGCGGAAGCCGAGCGAAAGCATTTCCTTGATATCCTCCAAAAAATCGGGGTTCTCGTGGGTAAAGGTGCCGCGCATATAGTAGTTTTTGCCCCTGCGCGCTTTGACCATCTCTTGAAAGAGCGGTACGATGCGGTCGTAGCTGCCGCGGCCGTGGGCGTCAACGCGATAGCGGTCATGCACCTCTTTTCGCCCGTCAAGGCTTAAGACCACGTTGCTCATTTCCTTGTTGGCAAAATCAATAACGTCACGATCGCTCAGCATCCCGTTGGTGGTAAGGGTGAAGCGGAAGTTCCTATTATACTTCTTTTCGACCGAGCGGGCGTAGGCCACCAGCTGCTTGACGACGTCAAAATTAAGAAGCGGCTCACCGCCGAAGAAATCGACCTCAAGGTTATGGCGCGTACCCGAGTTTTCGATCAAAAAATCAAGGGCGCGCTTACCGGTCTCAAAGGACATCACCGCGCTCTTTCCCGCGTATTTCCCTTGCCCCGCAAAGCAATAAGCGCAGGTAAGGTTGCAGGTGTGCGCCACGTGCAGGCAAAGCGCCTTAACGACCCCCGCGGTCTTTTCCTTCAGATCCCCCGCCCGCTTTTCGAAGGTGTCGGGGGCGAAAAGCTTTTTGCCTTCCTTCAAGGAAAGGATCTCGCCGTAGCAGGAAAGAAGCTCTTCCTCGGTAACGGCGGGGTCATCCTTATATTTTTCAAGAAGAGAGGCGATCAGCGCCCCCTTCTCGCAGCTTTCAAACTCGTTTATCATATCGAAGGCGACCGCATCCACAACGTGGATGGCGCCCGAATAGGTGTCAAGGACGATGTTGTAGCCGCCCTGCTTATAACAGTGTACCATAGCTTTCTCTCTTTTCGCTTTGTGGGGTTTGGACGAAGAAAAACGCCGCCCGTCGGCGGCGTTTTTCTTACTTATTGGTGTTTTCGCAGTTCTGATTGGCAATACCGCAGCTGGTCTTGCAGGCGGATTGGCAAGAGGTCTGACATTCGCCGCAGCCACCGTTCTTCGCGCTCTTGCAAAGGTCACGGGTCTGGATCGTCTTAATATGTTCCATACTGATATCCTCCGTATATACTGATTTTTCTTTATTATATCACGCGCTTTCCCGCTTGTCAAGAAGAGACGCCGATTTTTTGTCGATCCGTACGCATGCTTTTGATGCCGGCGTCTTGGCCAAAGAGGGAGGCTCCTTCTCCTTCAAAGCTCTTGATTATTTCTTTTAAAAATGATATAGTAATAAGAGCGCCCCCAAAAGACCGAACCGGGCGCCAGATTTTACAAGCAAAGGATTTCCGCATGGCAAAAAGAACCATAAAAACGCGGCTTTCGGCGTACCGCGCCTCGCTGCATCATACCGAGGGGGCTTCCCGCTATATCCGTCTTTACACCCTCTTTGTCAGTCTTTTTCTCTTGCTTTTCGCCCTTATTGGTGCGCTTATCACGAAGGAGACCGAATTTTGGAGCCATTTTCTTACCCTGCAAACCACCCCCTCCCCGCTGATCACCGACTATTTCCGTCTTGGGGGGCTTGGCAGC
>JAZRFI010000021.1:0-9177 GCA_045661285.1 Eubacteriales bacterium
GCTGCGGTCGATCGAAAGCGCTTTCGTCAATCTTCCGGGGCCCCTAAAGCCTTCTACGCCGCGAATGAGGCAGGCCTGGGGGAAATCCTTTTTCCCCGATACGATATTGAAAAGCTCGTGTATGCCGTAGCAAAGATAAACGTAAGCGACCCCGCCCTCGCAATACAGCGTTTCGGTGCGGCGGGTACGCCCGCGGTGCGCGTGGCAGGCGCTGTCCTCTTCGCCGTAATAGGCCTCGGTCTCGGTGATGCGAAGCTTTACGGTCTCCCCATTCTCCAAGCGTCGGCACAAAAGCTTACCCAGCAGGGCTTTCGCCATTTCGGGGGCGGGAAGCGTGTAAAAGGCGGGGTCGATGCGCATTTTTATACCTTTCTTTTAAAGCGGCCGAAGACCTCGTTCACCTTTTCAAAGCTTGCGAAGGTGTCGGGGTACGCTTTCAGAATCTTCATCATCTCACCGATCTGGCGCTTGTTGATGATGCAGATCAGCATATAGCGGTCGACGTCGGCGTACATACCGTGTACGCGTACCTCGGTCACACCGTGCTTTAAGCGGCTCATCAGCTCGGCGGCCAGCTCATCGGGGCGCTGGGTCACGATTTCAAATTTGTACCCGTTCTTGATGCCGTTTAAGCCGTGATCGACGATGATATTGGCGATAAAGAGGTTAAGCAGCGTGCAGATGACGGGGGTTACCTTCATGCCGTATACGAAAAACGCGATAAAAACGACGCTCGCATCCATAATAAAGGAAATGTACGCAATATTCGTGGCGGGGCGCAGCTTTTTAATAAGGGCAGAGATGCCGTATGTACCGCCGCTGGCGCCGAAGCGGCGCAGCATCAAAGAAAACCCGAAGCCCGAAATAACACCGGTCGCGATGCAAGCAAAGACGACGTTGAAATCCGCGCCGTTGTTGGCAAGAGAATAAGGGGTGGCCCCCAGCCAATCGTATAGATAAGGCATCGAGGATTGCACCAACATATAAACGCTTAACATAAACCCAAGCTTGCGGTTTACGATCGCGCTGACCAGCACGAAGATCGGCAGATTAAAGGCAATCATCAGGATCGACCAGCTGACCTTGTCGGCAAGCAGATGATGTGTAATGGTAGCAAGACCGCCCACCCCACCGGGCGCAAACCCGTTGCTGTTCTGAAAAAAGTGGTACGCCGTCCCGACGATGATCCCCGCCAATACGGCAAAGAGAACGTCAAAAATAAGTTCCTTTATCTTTTCTTTATTCATGATAATTCCTTTCTTGCACAGAGAGATAAAAGGGATGATTTGTTTTTTGCTTGGGCTTCGCTTTTTTTGTGGGCAAACGTAGCTGTTGAGTTGTCGCGTTGGATGAGCGAACCCTTCGATGCATAAGGCCAAAAGGGCCTGTTTTAACGCAAATTCGATGCGTATTCCTTCTCTTGGATGGAAAAACGATTAAAATATGCTACTTTGTCGAGTTGATATACACCCGTATCGTTGGCGTGAAAGCATACATAAACGATGTTTAAGCTTTCCGGGTTATAAATGATTTTTTCAATATCCGCCCAGCCAACGTTTTCTGCGATGTTTTCCTCGGGACGGTGTACCGTATACGAATCTTGGAAAACGAGCTCTACATATCCGTCACAATAATAGGCGTTCTTTTCGCAAGGCTCCTCGGCGTAAGACCTTGCTTCTTCGATAAGCTCTTCGAATTGCTTGGGCGATACGGTGATATCCAAAAAGATTTCGAAGCAGATATCCATATAGGCAAGCAAGGTATAGGAATAACCGTTGACCTGATAATCAACGATCGAGCTTGGAAAAAAGGACGGAATGTTCAAATAAGATTCCCAGCTGCCGTATTTTTGGGGATCCTCTATATGCTTACTGCCGAATCCCATATCGCAAGAGGAGAGCAACAGGCTTATTATCAGCAGCATAAGCAAGCAAAAGCTTTTCGTTTTCATAGGTTCTCTCACTTCAATTTTCCCCTGATTTTGTGCGGTGTGCATTATACGTAAAGGATCGTTTGGTTCACCTTTTTCTTGCGTAAATATAGCTGTAACGGCCATCCGATCTTAACCTCTAAGGCCTTTTGCGGACATATAGCAACGCATCGTAAGCAACGAATGCACGTTTGATTTGTGACGCCTGCCTTGATGGCTTGAAAGGAACAGTGCTTTTGGCAAGCGTTGCAGCCATCACAGTTTTCCTTTTTATTTATTTTTAATCCGATCCGGCTTCGTAGGCTTGGGAAAACATCAGCCAATGGGTTTTTATATAGCTTAGGAAACTGTATAAAAGAAGGATTTTTTATCTTCTCAACGAGGGGGAGTAATTTGTTGAAATCCTCGAAAGCATCGTCCTCTTCGATGTAAGAATGCTTGGTGGGAATATACGCTCCCGCAACAATATTCTTTTGATATTTTCGCTGAATTTCATACAAAACATTGCCGTAGTACATTTTCCCGTACGTGGCAATCACGGTTAGATACATGACGGTGATATTTTCTAAAAAGTCCTTCACGATGGCGGGGATGTTTTGACAGTGAACGGGAAACACAAGAACAAGATTTTGATAATTCTTTGCATAACCGGTTTCCATATCGATTAGGGGATACCCCAATTGATTGGCAAAAAAGGAAGCAACCGATTTGCTTTGTTCGGTGTTTGAATAGAAAAGGACGGCATTCATCATTCAAAATACTCCCGCATAAGGGCACATTCGGGAATCTCGTTCAGCGAAAATCCAAGAGAGGTTTTTATTTCCGAAATGGCGGCCTCTCGTGACAAATTATCGTTTCGGCTTGCAATCGCGATCTCCAGTGCGCTGAACGGGATCATAGAGCTTCTCATATGATAAAATCTTGCAAATTGGGAATGCTCTTTGCATTTTTCAATGCTACAGCTCGTATGTAGACCTTTGTCGCTTTCTTCGGGGGCAACCCAACCGCATTCGCGGATAATGGTGTCTTTAATTTGGTTCCAATTATAAACACCGCCGCTGATTTCATCAAAATCAACTTGGATAAAGGCAGGAATGTTCCCGGTCCAAGAAGAGGAACGAATGGCTTTTTTCAAGGGATTTAAGATGCAGGGAATTTCCTTTATCGCCTCACAGATGTTATAAACGAGTTGATTGGAGTACCCGGCCAAGTTCTTTATTTTGCTGTCCCCGTACGCCAACTGCTTCATTGTGGCAAGGGTGTGAAATTGCCCTTTTTTTAGCGGTGGGTGGAGCGTTAAAAGCCTACCGATATTGACAAGAATATTCAGTGCCGTGCTTTCCGGAAAGGTATATGCGATTTGGGGTGCCATATGGTTGAAATATAAGCCAAGCAGCTGGGCGGGCTCATTCCCCGCGACAAAATAAGGAACTTTGTTGGCAACCAACTCGGGATAAAACAGCACGTACGCAAGGGAAGGGCAGGCGCAGGCGTTTTCGCTTAAGGAATACAGTTTTTTATATATTTTTCGCAGATCGTTATTCGCGATTTTTCGGCTGATGAATTCTACCGAATCCAGCTTTCTTTTCGCGTTTTCGATGCTTTTTCTCGCGCAGTCGGACATATAAGGGATTTCCCACGTAAGGGCCAATACGCGAAGCTTTAATACCTTGGAAAGGTAATAAAGCAAATAGGTAGAATCCTTGCCGCCGGTATAGAATACGGCAATATCAAACCGAGATTTTTTCGATGTGGGAAAGGAATTCATAATAGGAACGATGCTTTTCAGCTTTTTGGTTTGCTCTTCGGATTGGCAGATCGGGCATCTTCCCTCCGCGTCAAATTCCATTCCGGGGATAATAAAATCATTCGCGACACAGGTCTTGCAAAATCTCGCTTCCTCCAAGGATGCGGGGGTTTTCCTTTTGCTTTCGCTTGTAACGATCTGTACCCCTATAAGAGAGCCTAACGCATCGATTTCCTCTTTTGTAAGCTCCCGCGGCAGCTTGGCGACGATCTCTTGCTGCCTTTTGGAAAGGGTAACGCTGTTTTTAAATAGATTGGGAAGATTTCTCAATCCATAATATTTCAGCGCATGGTTTTCAAGCTTCCATCTGCTTTGTATATCGTACATAAATCTTCTCCGATCTGTTTGATATGTTAGCATGTACTGCTGCGAAACGAATGTTCGAGCTTTGATCAACAATCACTTTTTTCTTGCCCCAATTTCCTCTCGCCCGTGTCATCCTTGAGCGTAGCGAAGGATCTCGGGCGAATTTTATGTAAAAACGTTTGGAAATAAATTTTCTGACAAATCGATCCACCCGGGGTTCATCGTTTCCACCAACTCATTTTTTCGGATTCGCAAAAGTCCTTTAAGCCTTTTCTCTCGTAAAATAGCGTCTTTTACCTCTTTATACGATTCGTAATATACAAGCTTATGAACGTGATATTTTTTAGTGAAACCTTCGACAAGCTCATTTTTATGTTCGTATAACCGACGTTGCAAGTTGTTTGTAACACCTATATACATAACCGTATCCGTCTTGTTTGTAAGGATGTAAACGTAATACATTTCTTTTTCCTCGTATATTCCGCCGAGATCCTTCGCTCCCCATCGAGATCCTTCGCTCCCCATCGAGATCCTTCGCTTCGCTCAAGGATGATAGCGATGGGGGCTCAAGGATGACAGCGATGGGGGCTCAAGGATGACACGGCGGAGGCGATTTTGAGCGTAAATCTATTGCTTATTTTCCCGCGTCAGACAAACTAAACTTTCAACGTGCATAAGACCAAAAGGTATATTTTTATGCCAAAAACGGGGGATGTGAGTCCAAAGGTATATTTTATTCTTCATCTGTATGGACTTAATATTGTACTTGGCGGGTAACAGGAAACATATCAATTACCAATTCTTCCATCAATATCCCAAAGTTTTGTGCCTTTGTACGTAAAGTAGTCAGGACCGCAAACACCACTATCTTTTCCAAGGCATTTTTTTGCAATACTGGTTAAATACATTATTTCTCCGTTGAATTTGACTTTTCTGTCATCAACAACTTCGCAGGTTATTGATGGATCGAGGCGATATTGTAAAATTGCTCCGACGGGAATTTGCCACTCTGAAAATGTAAAATTGTTCGATCGTGTTTTGCTTTCCTTTTCAATATCTTGGGCTTCTCGTTCCTCCACTTGTTCGGTGTTTGTAGGACACCAAAGCTTTAATCTGTCGGTGAATCCGTGCATTTCTGCAATGGCTTCAAGAATTTTGTATGCTTTTTCGGGTTCCATAGCATAAAATTCGCGTTCACGCTTTTTGCCATTTATATTTTCAACAGTTCTTAAATCAGGGTTTAATCTATCAATGATCGAATGCACATTTTTGTCGGAAAGCCTTGAGGTTACCGCATAAGTAGCGTATATACGGAAGGAAAAAGGGACGCACTCGCTTCGGTTCAGCTCTTGTAAACGACGTTCAACATCATTGGCGTATCCGATTTTTACATATTCCTTGAACGATGGATTGGTTAAAATATAGATAACCCCCGTTATAACTTGATCTTCGCTAGTAAATTCGTTCGCTTTAAAAATCATATCTAAAACATCTTGAGGTTCTTTCAATAATTGATCGACAGAACAGTTTAATGTTTTTGAAAAGAGAATTAAAGTTTCAAAATCACACTCTCTTTTTCCTGTTTCGTAAAGAGCGATAGTGTTTCTCTTTAAACCTGTGGCTTGCGCAAAGGTTTCTTGTGTGAAACCTCTCTCTTTTCTAAAAAAAGCCAAATTGCGTGCAAAAGAATTAGCCATTTATTTAATATCTCCTTCTTGATTTCCTTTAGCTGTGGTGATAGAGGTGATTAGTTTTCTGCGAATAGCGCCGCATTTATTTGCGAGCGTTTTATATGTGTTTTCATCCATTGAATTGACCTTGAAAAGAATTTCAAGCCAATAATCTGTTTCGTAACACTCTTTGAGCGCAATTTCAAGTTTGTTTATAAAGTCAGCGGTGCTTTGGGCATATTTGGCTTCATAGCTGTTCGCGCCGATTGAGGAACAGGAACGCAGAAGTTGATTTACAAATACGGCTCTGCCTTTGATGTTATCGCAAATGGCAGTGGTTTCTATGGTAAGCTCGACTGCAAGTTCTTTTATGGTCTTGTTCATGATTATTACCTCATTTCATTCGGTAAGCGATATGCTCGGCAAAGCCGAGCGCGATATTATCTCGAAAAGCGAGATAGCGATATTGTTTTGCGTTGCGAAACAGCGATATGTTCGCCTTTGGCGAACGTGGTTGAAAGTACGCGAATATAAATCCCCGCGCCCCAACGCGCACGCAGTGCGCTCACATCCGCGAAGCGGATATATCGCGCCGCAGGCATATCGCACGCGACCGAAGGAAGTGTATATCGCAAATCCCATAAGGGATTTATATCGCTTTAGTTTGTCTGACATGTCAGACAAACTAAACTTTCCACGTGCCCCGTGCGGGGAAAAAGATCGACCGGTGTGACTTCGCCTGCCGTCATGCCGCCCCTCATTAGGTAGGCGACGTCGCGCGCGAGGGTGGCGGGGTTACAGGAGATATAGACCAGCTTTTTCGGCGCGAGGGAAAGAATGGTATCGAGAAGATGTGTATCGGCGCCCTTGCGCGGCGGGTCAAGAATGATCACGTCGGGGGCGGTGATGCCCTCTTCCTGCAGGAAAAGACCGACGTCGGTGGCGTCCCCCACGCGGAAGGTGGCGTTTTTGGTACCGTTCAGCTCGGCGTTCTCGCGGGCGCAATCGATCGCTTCCTTGACGATCTCCACCCCGAAGAGGCGGCGGCAATCCTTGGCCATCGAAAGGCCGATGCTGCCGATGCCGCAATAAAGGTCAAGCAGAACCTCGTTTCCGGAAAGCGCGGCAAGCTCCCGTGCCTTGCGGTATAAAAGCTCGCAAGCGTCGTGGTTGACCTGATAGAAGGCGGCGGGGGCGATCTTCAACTTCACGCCGCAAAGGGTATCAAAAAGATAGGGGCGCCCCCATAGCGTATGATACACGTCACCGAGGATTACGTTGGTATCCTTCGGGTTCTCGTTCAAAACCACCCCAACGAGCATGGGGAAGGTTTCGGTCAGCTCTTTAATAAGTGCTTCCTTATGGGGATAATCGCCCTTGGTTACCACAAGGGTAAGAAGCACCTCCTCTTGCCCCTTCGAGGAACGGATATAGATATGGCGCAGGGTTCCCTTTTTCGTTTCTTCCTCGTAGGGCGCTATGCCAAAGGTTTCTGCATGGCGGCGTACGACGTTCGCGATCTTTCCAAAGATCGGCGGTAAAAGGGCGCAGTCGGCCGCTTCTACGACGCGGTGGCTTTTCGGGGCGAAGAAGCCGACGGTCAGCCCGTCTTTCCCCGCGGCCACGGGGTATTGCGCCTTATTGCGGTAAGCCCTTTGGCTTTCGGTATGCAAAACCTCACCGATCGGCAGCGTAAGCCCCGCCTTTTTAAATTCCTTTTCGACCCAGTGGCGTTTTAGGGCAAGCTCGTGGGCGTAATCCACGCTTCGGTAAGCGCATCCGCCGCAGCCGCGAGCGGGGCAATCGGCAGGGATGCGGTGGGGAGAGGGGGTAAGGATCTCTTCAACCCTTGCGACCGAATAGTCCTTCGTGTCCTTGATGATCTTGATACGGGCGATGTCGCCGTCTGCCGTATCGCCGACGAAAACCACCTTTCCCTCGATCCTTCCAACGCCGAAGCCGAGATTATTGATGTCGTCGATTTTAACCGTATGAATGCTGTTCTTCTTCGGCATGGGTGCCACCTCACTTTTTGGGGAAAAAATACGCCGCACAAAGGGTGCGGCGAGGCTTTTCAGATTTCGTAATCCACGCAGGCGCGGGATTCGCGCAAGGGGCGCATAAAATTCCCGATCGCGACGTGGGCGGGATGAACAAGATATTCGGAAAGCGTCTGAAAGCTTTCAAAATCCGAAATGAGAATCAGGTCGGCGTTCGACGGGGCCGAGCCCTCGGCACCGATATGCACCTCGGTTCGAAGAAGCGTGGGAATAACCCCCTGTAAGGCAAGAAGCTTTTCCGCGGTCAAGCGGACGTTTTCTTGCTTGCTTCGCCCATCGGCGCTCTCTAAAAATTTAAACAGTACGACGTGACGGATCATAGTATTTACCTCAATGCGGATGATATAATTTCTTGGTTTGATAGCGCGGCTCGCAGGTGATGTTTAAGCCGAGTTTGTGCAAAGTTTTGTTGTCAATCTGTGCCAAGATGACCGAAGAGTGGAACTCGCAGCCCCGAAGCTTGGAAAGCTGCTGCATCGCAAGCTCGGCAACCGGCGAAGAAAAAGCAACGATCGAAAGGGCTACCAAAACCTCGTCGGTATGCAGACGGGGGTTGTGTCCGCCGAGATGGTTGATCTTTAAGTCCTGCAAGGGCTCGATGATCTCGGGCGGGATCAGGGTGATCTCGTCATCGATCCCCCCAAGCGCCTTTAAGGCGTTGAGAAGCAGGGCGGCGGAAGAGCCGAGAAGCGGCGAGGTCTTGCCCGTGATGATGCGCCCGTCGGGCAGCTGGATGGCGGCGGCGGGGGCGCCGGTCTCTTCGGCCTTTTGGAGGGCCGCGCCGACAACGGGGCGATTTTCGGCCGAAAGCCCAAGCTGCTTCATAAGAAGCTCGGTCTTACGGACGACGGTTTCGTTTTCAGCCCCGTCACGCTGCTCGCACAGTGCGGTGTAATAACGGCGGATGATCTCTTGCTCGGCCGCTCGCGAAACGACCTCATCGTCGATGATGCAGTTGCCGACCATGTTGACCCCCATATCGGTCGGGGATTTGTAGGGGGAGGCGCCGTAGATCTTTTGGAAGGTGGTCTGTAAGACAGGGAAGACCTCTACGTCGCGGTTATAGTTGACCGCCGTCGTGCCGTAGGCTTCAAGGTGATAGGGGTCAAGCATATTCATATCGTTCAGGTCGGCGGTCGCCGCCTCGTAGGCGATGTTGACGGGGTGGCGGAGCGGCAGATTCCAGATCGGGAAGGTCTCGAACTTGGCGTACCTGGCTTTGCGTCCGCGGATATACTCATGATAGAGCTGAGACAGGCTCGTCGCCAGCTTGCCGCTTCCACCGCCCGGACCCGTCACGACGATGAGGGGCTTTGTGACCTCGATGTAAGGGTTCGCACCGTAGCCTTCCTCGCTGACGATGGTGTCGACATCCGTGGGGTAGCCTTTGGTGAAACGGTGTTT
>JAZRFI010000022.1:0-3975 GCA_045661285.1 Eubacteriales bacterium
AGCTTCTCGACGACGGCGAGGATGCGCGCAAGCTGGAGGTCAAGCGCCTCCATCGAGCACTCGGTGGCGAGGAAGTTGCCGGTGTGACCGACCATATCGCCGTTCGGGAAGTTTACGCGAAGCATCTTGTATTTGCCGCTCTTCAATTCTTCGATAAGGCGGTCGGTGATCTCGGCGCACTTCATCCAGGGGCGCTGCTCAAAGGGCACGACGTCCGAGGGGATCTCCACGTAGGTCTCCAGCTCGTCGGAGAATTTACCGCTGCGGTTTCCGTTCCAGAAGTAGGTCACGTGGCCGTATTTCTGGGTCTCGGAGATGGCCAGCTGCGAAATGCCGGTGGCGGTAAGGTATTCGCCCATCGTGTTGGTGATCTCGGGCGGGTTGACGAGGTAGTGAGAGGGGATATGCAGATCGCCGTCGTATTCCAGCATACCGGCGTAGAAGACCTCGGGAACACGCTTGCGGTCGAACTTATCAAAGTCGGCACCTGCCTCGAAGGTCTTTGAGATCTCGATCGCGCGGTCACCGCGGAAGTTGTAGAAAACAACGCTGTCGCCGTCCTCGATCGTGCCGACGGGGGCGCCGTTCTCAGCGATGACGAAGGGGGGCAGATCCTGGTCGATCACGTGCAGCTCGTTCCGATAAGCGGTAACCGCTTCGGCGGCCGAGGCAAACTGACGGCCTTCGCCGAGAACGTGGGTATACCAACCGCGCTCAACCATCGACCAGTCGGCCTCGTAACGGTCCATCGTGATCTTCATGCGGCCGCCGCCCGAGGCGATCATGACGTCAAAGTCGTCCGAGCGAAGTCCTGCCAGAAAATCCTCAAACGGGAGGATATAATCGAGGGCCGAGGTCTCGCCGACGTCACGCCCGTCGATCAGAATATGCAAGCGGCAGCGGCGAACGCCGTCGGCCTTGGCTTTCGTAAGCATGGCCTTCAAGTGGTCGATATGCGAATGAACGTTTCCGTCCGAAAAAAGGCCGAGGAAGTGAAGCGTGCCCTTTTCGTTCCCCGAAGCACGGGAAACGAGGGTTTTCCAGGTATCGGTAGCGAACATCTTACCGTTTTCGATCGACTGGGATACGAGCTTTGCGCCCTGCGCGAAGACCTGCCCGGCGCCGAGGGCGTTATGCCCGACCTCAGAGTTACCCATATCGTCATCGGTCGGAAGCCCTACGGCTACGCCGTGCGCGCGCAGGGTCACCATCGGGTAGTTCTTCATCAGCCGATCAAGCGTCGGGGTATGGGCGGCCGCCACGGCGTTTGCGCCGTTATCGGGGGCAATTCCCACGCCGTCCATAACGATGGTGAGCAGGGGCCCCTCGATCCCCTTGAATTTTTCGGATCTTTTCAGTGCTTGTACCATAATTTATCTTCCTTTCGGCGCCTTAAATATCGGCGTCCTTAATGTATTTGTAGCCGTTGTCCGAGATGAAGCGCTTACGCTCGGCAAGATCGTCTCCAAGAAGCGTTTCGAACATATAAGCCGTTCTTTCCGCATCGGCGGGGGAGACCGCCACCAAGCGACGGGTCGCGGGGTTCATGGTCGTTTGCCACATCATCGAGGGCTCGTTTTCACCAAGCCCCTTTGAGCGCTGAAGCGTATACTTTTTATCCCCGATCTCGGCAAGGATCTTCGTCTTTTCAAATTCGTTATACGCGAAATAGATCTTTCCGCCCGATTCGATCTCAAAGAGCGGCGATTCGGCGATAAAGACCTTCCCTTCGCGAATAAGCGTCGGCAGCAGACGGTAAAAGAGGGTCAGGAGCAGCGTACGGATCTGAAAGCCGTCCTCATCCGCATCGGTACAGATGATGATGCGGCGCCAGCGAAGCGCGTCAAGGTTAAAGGCGACCATATCGCCCTTTACCTTTCCTTCGATCTCCACCCCGCATCCGATGACCCGCAAAAGGTCGCAGATGATCTGGCTGGAGAAGATCTTGGCGTAGGTGCTTTTCATACAGTTGAGCGTCTTTCCGCGTACGGGAATGATCGCTTGGTATTCGGCGTTCCGCCCCAATTTACAGGAGGTAAGAGCCGAATCACCCTCTACGATATACAGCTCGCGGATCGAAGGATCCTTCGATCGACAGTTGACGAACTTTTCGACCCGATTGGCAATATCCATCGTGCCGGAAAGCTTCTTTTTAATATCTAAGCGGTTTTCCTCCGCCTTCTCGCGAGAACGCTTGTTGATCAGCACTTGATTGGCAAAAACGCCCGCCTCGGTCGGCTTCTCGGCAAAAAAGATCTCAAGCTTCTGCTTGATGAAATCGGTCAGCGCCTTGGCGATAAAGGTGTTGTTGATCGCTTTTTTCGTCTGGTTCTCGTACGAGGTCATCGTAGACGCGCTGCTGATCACGACGCACAGACAGTCGGCAATATCGGCAAAGCTGATCTTCGATTCGTTTTTGGTGTATTTGCCTTGGGATTTGATATACTGGTCGAGCGCCGCCGTGAAGCCGAAGCGTACCGCCTTATCGGGCGCGCCGCCGTATTCGAGAAAGCTGGAGTTATGATAGTATTCGGTAGAGGCGGCGGTGTTAGACACCGAAAAAGCAATATCGGCGCGAAGCTTATAGATCGGCTTGTCCTCACGGTCGCGCCCCTCGGTCTCTAAATGCCAAAGAACCGGCGCCGTCATGGCGTTCCCCTCGGTTCGCTCGCTGATATAATCCATCAAGCCGTTTTCGTAGCAATAGGTGGTCTCGGTGAATTTCCCGTTCTCGCCCTCTTGGCGAAGGATAAAGGTGATGCCGGCGTTAACAACCGCCTGGCGCTTCATCGTGACCTCAAAAAACTCGGTCGGGATCGCGATATCGGTAAAGACCTCAAGATCGGGCAGCCAACGAATGATGGTGCCGTGGCGCTTCTTTTCCTTATCCGAAAGAGGCGTGACCCGAAGCTCGGTAACCGGCTCTCCCTTTTTAAAGGAGATGGTGGAAAGCGCTTCGCCGTTATAGGAAGAGACTTGCATATAGTCGGAGGCGTATTGGGTGGCGCAGGCGCCAAGGCCGTTAAGACCCAAGGAGAAGTTATAGGCCCCGTCCCCTTCGTTATTATCGTATTTACCGCCCGCGTACATTTCGCAGAAGATCAGCTCCCAGTTATACCGCCCCTCTTTTTCGTTGAAGCCGAGGGGAATACCGCGCCCCCAGTCCTCCACCTCGATCGAGCGGTCCTGAAAGACCGTAACGAGTATTTTTTTGCCGTATCCCTCGCGCGCCTCGTCGACCGAGTTCGCAAGGATCTCAAAAAAGGAATGCTCGCACCCCTCCAGCCCGTCCGAGCCGAAAATAACGGCCGGGCGTTTTCGGACCCGCTCGGCCCCCTTTAAGGAGGTGATGCTTTGGTCATTATATGCCTTGGGCGCTGTCGTTTTTGCCATATCCTTTCCTTTCTTGGGGATTTATTCTCAATATGTAAGTATAACAGAATTTTCCCCGGCTGTCAAGATTTTAGACGGGGGCGGCGGGGGTTTTCTGTCGGCTTTTTTTGTATTGCGTGGGGGAAAGACCGATTTCGCGGCGGAAGAAGAGGGAGAGGTAATTGTGCGAGGAAAAATTCATGCGGTCGCTGATCTCGGAAACCGAAAGCCCGTCGTGCAAAAGCTGCTCGATCCTTTGGCAGCGCAGGCGGTTGTAATAGGCCCCCGGAGAGATGCCCGCATAGGTGGAAAAAAGCGTCTTCATATAGCTTACGCTGATATGGCATCGCGCGCAGATCTCTTCGACCGACAGGTTCTCCTCCACCGCCTCGGTCATCTTGGTGACGAGGGCGCGGTACTGTGCCGCCCCTACGCTTTCGATCGCGCGCTCCTTGCGTTCCCCCTTTTGCGCAAGGCGGAGAAAAAAGGCGGAAAGAGAGAAGGAGCCGATCGCCCCCGTCAGCGGGTCAAGGCTTTTGTTATAAAATTCAAGGATCCCTTTATAAAGCGAAAGAAATTCTTCCCGTTCCTCTAAGGAAAGCG
>JAZRFI010000023.1:0-6782 GCA_045661285.1 Eubacteriales bacterium
TTATGAAAGCTGAATTTGTTTTCCTGGCGGCGCCAAAGCCTTACAAGATTGGTGCGGTGGCAGATGATCACAAGCACGGCGAAGAGAAAGGCGAAAAGCTTGATCGTCGTATCGTACGTGCCGCCGAAGATCATCATATAGCTTTCGACTGCCACGGGATAAAGCCCGGCGCAAACGATCGAGCCGAGCGAGATATACTTGGTGCCCCAAACGATCAGGACAAAGGAGATCAGAAGCACCAGCAAAACGATGGGAGAAAGAATGCCGATGACGGTTGCCGTGCAAAGCACGCCCTTGCCGCCGCGAAAGCCGTAATAGATCGGCTTGATATGCCCGATCACGCAGGCAAGCCCCGCAAGATAGCAAAGATAGTTGACCGAAATGGCGTTCACGTAATAGAAGCCGAAGAAGAGGCCGGTAAGAAAAACCGATAAAACGGTTTTCAGGATATCGCCAAGCAGGGTAAGCCCGGCCGCCTTTTTTCCGTAGGTGCGGTACATATTGGTAAGACCCGCGTTCTTACTGCCGTATTTCCGTACGTCATCACCGTACAAAAGGCGGGAGACGATAACGGCGCTGTTCAGGCTGCCGAGCAGATACCCGACGGCAAGACAAAGAAAAAGACAGTAGATCGGGATCGCGGTATCCCCGGGCGAAAAGTAAGTGCCGTAAAGGCCTTGATTTAAAATCGTTCCAAGCATAAAAACCTCTTTTTACGTCGTTTATTTGTTTTTGTTGAAAAGCGAGCGAAGGCGGCTTTTGTTTTCGCTTTTTTTGCGCGCGGTCGCATCCTCGTCAACGACGGCGGAAAGCAGCGTGCCGTCTTGATAGGTAAGAAGAACGAGATCCCCCTCCTTTAAGGAAGCGGCGGTCGAGGGAACGAGATATTCCTCTCCCAAATCGTCAAGGCAAACGAAAAGGCTTCCTTCCCTTCGGTCGACCGAGGCGTTTACGGTTTTGTTCATAGCGACCCCTTTAATAAAGTTATTTCTTTATAATAATACAACATATAGGGGGAAAAAGTCAAGCATTCCCCCGAATTTCTCGCTATTTCTTGTTGCGCGGCAGAGCCAAGAAGGAAGGAATTTGTAAAAAAGAAGTAAATTAACGGGGGCTTCCTTGCAAGAAAAAGAAAAATGTGCTACAATAAATGAAATAAAAAATGAGCGAAGGGGACCCTCTTTGCTCGAAGGAAAGCCTATGAAACCAAAGCGAAGCAGGCAAAGTTTTGTTGTCTTTTTATCAATTCTTATCCTTTTTACAACTGCTTTTATTTTTTATCAGTCCGCTCTTCCACCTGCCGTGTCGGGGGAAGAAAGCAATCGGGTAAAGGGCTTTTTCGTTACACTCTTCGGTGGCGCGGATACCTTCCTCGGTTCCTTCTTTTCCAAATATGTGCGCAAAATTGCCCATTTCGTCGAGTTTTTTGCTTTAGGAACCGAATGCACGACACTCTTCTTTGTCAGAGGAAAGCGGCACTTTCCCTTTTCCGTCTTGCCCTTTGGCTTTGCTGTTGGCGCTTTGGATGAGACACTTCAGCGCTTTACGGGGCGCGGTCCCTCCTTCCTGGATGTTTGTCTTGATTTTTTTGGCTTTTTTACAGCCACCCTATCCATATACGCCGTCTTCTTTTTGATGCGGCTCGTGATGCGGAACCGAAAAATTCGCAAGGAGAAGGAATATGTTTGATTTTTTGAAACACTCGCCGCTTATTGAGGAAGCCGGGCGGGCAAGGGTGCGCCCCCGCCTTTTCGGTCAGCTTCTCATTTTTTGGCTCGTCAGCTTCGTGGTCGAGTCGGCGGCTACGCTGATCTCCTCCTTTTATCTCACGGCAGAGATGCTCAAGGGGCTGCCTGCTCTTGGAGACGTATCGCTTGAAGCGTACGAAGCCTATCTTAACGAGGCAATGGGCCCCATTATGGCAAGCGATACCTTTTTGTTGCTTTCTCTTTTCGGTACGGTGTTTATGCTGATCCTTGTGCCGGTGTATTGCTGCTGCATTGAAAAGCGCCCGCTTTCTTCGCTTGGGGTACGCGGCGCCTTTCTTCCCGAATACGGAAAGGGGATGTTGTTCGGTCTTTTAATGATGGGTGGGGCTTTCCTCATCTGCTACGCCAGCGGCGCCGTCAGCGTGACGGTGACGGCAGGGCAGCTTAATATCGGGCTTATCCTTTTGTATCTTCTCGCGTTTTTGATCCAGGGGGCGGCCGAGGAGATTTTGATGCGCGGGTATTTCACGGTCTCGCTTACCAATTCGGTCTCGCCTGCCTTTGCTGTTTTTACGGGGGCGGCCTTCTTTGCGGCGTTGCACTCCTCAAACCTTGGCTATGGGATCTTCCCCTTCGTAAACACCTTTCTTTTCGGTCTGTTGCTTTCCTTTTATATGTTTAAAAGCGGAAGCATCTTCGGCGCGTGCGCCTTACACGGTGTCTTCAATTTCGCCGAGGGGCTTTTATTCGGGCTTCCCGTCAGCGGCATGAAGATGGGCGTATCGGTCCTTTCTTCGACGGTGAATGAAGAGATGAACCTGACCAACGGCGGGCTTTACGGGCCCGAGGGCGGTTGCGCCGTTACCCTTGTCCTTTTGGTTGCGTTTCTTCTTTTCTTCTATTTTCCGAAAAAGAAAGAAAGCAACAGCGTCGAAAACGCATAAAAAAATCGGTTTCCCCTATACTGAAAAGAAAGGGGAATGCTATGATGAGATGCTTGAAAAAAATAAAGCTTGGCATAGCCTGCCTTTTGGGGTTGGCTATGCTTTTTTTATGCGGCTTGCACTGTTTGTTCGGCCGTTTACCGCCCTTTGCCGAGTGGGTGGATCGTACACTCGGCGCCCCTTTGCGAAGTCGCCTTTCCCACTTTTCTTCGGGAATTCCGTTTTCGCTTACGGGGCTTTTGCTGGTATCGGTGCCTTTTCTTTTTGTCCTTCTTCTTGTTCTCGGGTATCGATCGCTTGACAAAAAGGGCGGTTTTTCCCGCTTTTTGCTTTCGGTGCTTTCGCTTCTTTGCGTTTTCGCGCTCTTGTTTTCGCTAACGCTTTCGCCGGGGTACCATAAAGCGCCGCTTTCCGAAAAACTTTCGCTTTCGGTAAGTAAGCCGAGCGCCGAAGAGCTGGCGGCGGTCACCGCTTGGCTTTCGGCGCTTCTTCGTGAAGAGATGCCGCCCGCCCCGACGGTCGAAGAGACGGCGGCAAGCCTTATTGAAGCGTACCGCGCGCTCGGGGAAAAATACGGTTTTTTTGTGAACCGTGAATTTTCAATTAAGCAAGAAAAGAGCGGGGTCCTATCCGCACTTGGGATCATCGGGCTTTACGCCTTTCCCTTTGGGGAGATTACGGTCAACCCCGATTACCCCGTAAGCGCCCGCGCCTTTACGCTTTCGCACGAGATGGCCCACGCCCTTGGATTTTCGAGGGAGGAGGAGGCCGATCTTATGGGATTTATGGCTTGCCTTGAATCGAAAGAGCCGTATTTGCGCTACGCAGGGGCGCTTGGTATGCTGCAAAGGGTTCTGCCCGATTTAAAGGAAAGCTCATCGGTCTTATGGTCGGCGGCGGGGCAGGAATTGCCGAGCCAAGCCAAAACCGAATTGGAGGAAGCGGGGCGCGCCTACGAAAGGGCGGCGCTTCCCACGATGGCGGGGGAGGAAAAGAGAAGCGGGCACGAGGGGCTTTCAGCCCTTCTTTACGCGTATTACCGCCGCTTCGTATCACCCGAAGAGGGCTAATTGAGTATACTGTAAAAGGAAAAGGAAGCCGCAAAAATTGGGGGACGTTTCAAGAAAAGCTTCTTGGAGGAACCTATATGAAAAGGCTTGTAATCTTTGGGGGAAAGCGGCTTTCGGGAAGGGTAGAGATCAGCGGCTTTAAAAACGCGGCTCTGCCGATCCTTTACGCTTCGATCGTCACCTCTGACGTATCCGTGATCGAAAACGTCCCCCGTATACGCGACGTAGAGATCACGCTTTCACTTCTTAGAGAAATGGGGGCCGTCGCCCATTTTACGGGGAAAAGCACGGTTCTTTTGGATACACGGGGGATGGGCCCCCACCTTCCTTCTCCCTCGCTTTGCCAAAGGCTTCGCGCATCGACCTATCTTTTGGGGGCGTGCCTTGCCCGTTTTGGCAGGGCAAGGGTCGAGCGCCCGGGCGGATGCCTGATCGGGGCACGGCCGATCGATCTGCATCTTTTTGCCCTGTCTGCCCTCGGCGCCGATATAAAAGAAGAGGAAGGGGCGATCGTAGCGAAGGCCGCGTCGCTTCGGGGCGCTACGGTCGAATTCAAAACCGTTTCGGTCGGGGCTACCGTGAACGCGATCCTATGCGCGCTTTCGGCCGAGGGGGAAACGCGTATCAAGGGCGCCGCCAAAGAGCCGCATATCGGCGACCTTTGCCGTTATCTTATCGCGTGTGGCGCCGATATCGGGGGCGTTGACACCGATAGCCTCGTTATAAAAGGGGGCAAAAGATTGCACGGCTGTGTTTTCCGTCTGATGCCCGATATGATCGAGGCGGGGACCTTTTTGTGTGCGGTGGGGGCGGCAGGCGGAGAGGCGTTTTTGAAAAACGCGCCGGAAAAAGAGCTTGCATCGGTCATTGAGCCGCTTCGCGGGATGGGGCTGACCGTACGAAAGGAGAAGGAAGGACTTTTCGTTTCAAGAAATCGAGAGCTTTCCCCCTTTTCGTTGATTGCCGCGCCGTATCCCGCCTTTCCTACCGATATGCACCCCCAGATGGTAGCCCTCGGTTGCCTTTGCTCGGGGGAAAGCCGCCTTTCGGACACGGTTTTTTCCGACCGATTTCGCTATACCGAAGAGCTTCGCCGCCTTGGAGCCGACCTTTCGGTAGAGGGGAATACGCTGACCGTTCGAAAAAGCCCTCTTCACCGCGGGCGGGTAGAGGCGGTAGATCTACGGGCCGGGGCGGCCCTTGCCGTCGCATCCCTTTCGGTAAGAGGAAAGGTGGTTATCGAAAACGCCGAGATGATCGAGCGTGGCTACGTCGCCCTTCCCGAAAAGCTTCGCGCCCTTGGCGCCGACGTCGTTTGTAACTGATTTTTCTTACAATAATAAATAAAGACCCCCTATCCCGCCGTGGGAGAGGGGGTCTTTTTCTTAACGGCGCTTTTTTCTTCGCCCCGGCCGCCTTTGCGCCAAGAGCGCGCCGAGAAAGGAAAAGAGCAGAACGAGGGCGTATAAAAGAAGCGAGGAGAGGGGGAGGCTTCCGCCTTGCAGGATCAGCCCGATCCCCAAAAGCAAAAGATCTAAGATCCCCCCCGCAAAAAGGCCGATCAGCGCCCCGCCCGCATGGCGCGCCCTTGCAATCGAAAAGCCGAAAAGGAAGCCGCACAGAAGCGGTGTTATGTAAAGGGCAGGGGAAAGAAGGCGCAAGGGGTCGTCTGTCTTATAAAGCAGAAAGGCAAGGAATAAAAGGAAAAGAAGAGAAAGGAAAAGCGAAAGCAGCAAAGAAAGAAGGATCCCCGAAAAGAGGGGGCGTCTTCTTTTTTCGGAAAGACGCGCGGCGTTAGAGCGCTCCATAAAAAAACCTCCCACAACATACTGATACAGTATATGGTGAGAGGATTTTTTATATGAATTACTTTTTGTCGGCCGCGCGAACGTCTACGTTTCGGATGGCGCTCTTCAGAAAACGGATATGCGTTTTATCCTTGGTGGTCTCCAGAACAAAGGTTTCGTCCTTAATGCTGATGACCTCGCCGATGATGCCGCCGATGGTGGTGACCTCATCACCCACCTGCAAGGCGTCACGCATTTCCTGCGCTGCCTTTTCGCGCTTCTTTTCGGGGCGGATCAAGAGAAAATAGAAAACCAGAACGACACCGAGAATAAGGACCAAAGAGACCCAGCTATTTCCGCCGCCTTCACCGGTAGCGGAGCTTTCAAGCAAAAAATTAAGCATGTAAACTTCCTCCAAAATTTCAATCACCTACCAGTATACCATATTTTCCCGCCTTTTGCAAGCGAAGATGAAAAGTTTAACAAAAATTCATAAAGCTATTGACAAAAATCGACGGCTATGATAACATAGATGCGGAACACAAATTAAGTCTTTTACGCGGCATGGCGATGTCGGTAAGATTTACATGAGATTCCAGAGAGGAATGTACAGTCTTGCCTGCGCAAGGCTTTTTTTATGCCAAACGGCGGCTTTCTTTGTTTCCGAAAAAACAACGGAGGTAAAAATCCATGAAGCTCGTTTACAATGTAAATGACAGACCCAAGTTTCCCCAGATCCTTATCTTCGCGCTCCAACAGCTCTTGGCGATCTTAGCGGCGACCATCGCGGTCCCGATGATCATCGGCCACGGCATGTCTACCTCGGCCGCCCTTTTCGGCGCCGGTGTCGGTACGCTGGTTTATCAGCTGTTCACCCGTTTTAAGAGCCCCGTATTCCTCGGCTCGTCCTTCGCCTTCCTCGGCTCGATGGCTGCGGCCTTCGCCGGCGGCGTTTCAGCCTCTGCCGGTTATCTCGGCCTTATCATCGGTGCCGTTTTCGCCGGTCTTGTATACGTGGCGATCGCGATCATTATCCGTTACTGCGGTGTCAACTGGATCAACAAGCTGATGCCCGCCGCCGTTATCGGCCCTACGGTCGCTATCATCGGTCTTTCGCTTTCCGGTAACGCGATCGGCGATCTCTTCAAGGGCAGCGTAACGCACCCCGAGATCGTTGACGGTGAGCTTACTGCCGTTCAGAACGCCAACATCTTCCTTTGCTTGCTCTGCGGTCTTGTGACCCTTGCGGTCGTTATGATCTGCTCCGTCTAC
>JAZRFI010000024.1:0-8984 GCA_045661285.1 Eubacteriales bacterium
AGACGGTTGGTATTGGAAAGTGTGAAGGCGCCGTTACGGACGGTATCCATCCAGATCGTCGTATAGGCAAGGATCTTTTCGTGCTTGATCAGCTCGCGCGACATAATGGCGATATCGCGTGCGCTACAAAGATGCTTTTCGGTGGTATCGTCAAGCCCGTTTGTGTTTTCAAAATGGGCGCTGTTCATCCCAAGCTCCTTGGCTCTTTCATTCATCCGCGCTACGAAGGCCTCCTCACTTCCGCAGAGATGCTCGGCAAGCGCGCAGGCAGCGTCATTGGCGCTGCTGATGACTACGCACTTGATCATATCCTCAACCGTCATCTGCTCACCGACCTCCAAAAAGACCTGAGAGCCGCCCATAGAGGCCGCTTTTTCGCTGGTAGTAACCATATCGGTAAGAGAGATACGACCGTCGTCAACCGCCTCCATAATCAGCAAAAGCGTCATGATTTTTGTGACCGAAGCGGGGGGCAAAGCCTCGTCCGCGTTCTGTTCAAACAGTACGGTTCCGGTGGCGACGTCCATTAAAATGGCCGATTTTGCGTCCGTTTTCAAGGGATATTCCTCGGCAGAAGATTTTAGGGGCAACAGAGCGCCAACAAAAAGAAACAAGGCAATAAGTAAGAGCGAAGTGATCCTTTTCATACGTGTTCTCCTTTGAATATTCTGATTTAATGATATGAATATCCGAAAGGAAAAATGTATGCGGGAGCAAAACTGTGAAGAAAGCGTAAAATCGCGTAGCCGTCTTGCAATTTTTAGGGGAGTATGGTATACTACTTAATGAATATTCGGAGGATAGATATGAACGATTTACACGACAATGGGCTTCCCGAAGAGCCCGGCAAGAAAAAACGCTTTCGCCTTTTTGATTCGCAGCGCGAGGGAAAGGGCGTTAGTAAAGAGGATGCTAAAATCACGCCCGACCTCAAGGGATTTTTTCGTAGCTTTGGGCGCAATTTCAGCAAGCTTCTTTCGGTTAATCTTATGATGGTGTTCGGGAACTTCCCCGTTCTTTTTGCCATCCTTGGTATTTCGGGGTGGTTTAAGCTTTCGTATATGACCCCCGTTTCGCCCTTCTTTTCGGGCTTGCATAACGTGATGGTGCTGCAAGGGGCAAGCACGCCCGCTTCCATGGCGCTGTTCGGCGTTTTGGGGATGCATATCGAAAACAGCGCGATGACGACGACCTCGTATATCCTTTTGGCACTTTCCGCGCTTACCTTCTTGACCTTTGGCTTTATCAAGGTTGGGTCTACCTACGTTATCCGTTCTATGATTCGTGGGGAACCTACCTTTTTGCTGGCCGATTTTCGCTACGCCGCCAAGCGAAACAGAAAGCAGGCCTTTTTCTTCGGCATGCTTGACCTGCTTTTGCTTTTGCTGCTTCCCTTCAATCTGATCGTTATGCTTCAAAGCACCACGACCTTTTTTTCCAGCATCCTGCTCTGGGTCAATATTATCGTCAGTATCCTTTATTGCTTTATGCGTCCTTACATTTATCTGCAGATCATTACCTTTGATTTGAAGATCGGTAAGATCCTTAAGAACGCGTTTATCTTCTCTTTGCTTGGCTTCAAGAGAAATATCCTGGCGCTTATCGGGGGCACCCTTGCGATTTTGTTGACCGTATTCCTTGTTATGGGGATGGGCGGGCTTTTGATGCCTCTCGGCATTGCTTCCCCGCTGGTGATCCTTTTCTCCGCTACCTCCTTTATGGGCACCTTCGCCGCTTGGTTTAAGATCAAGGAAATTATGATCGACCCCGCCGAAGAAATTCAGGACGAGGAAGAAATGCTTCCCGTTGAGGAATAATCCAAAAGCTCGGATACCGTTACGAAGCGATATCCTGCCTCTTTAAGCCACGGCAAAAGGACGGTGAGCGCCGTAAGCGTATCGCTTTGCTTGCCCCCATAGTCGTGAAACAGCAGGATCGATCCGGGGTATACCGTTTTTTGAACCGTTTTTATAATTTCCGGGGCGGTTGTACCGGCCCAATCACGGGTATCGACGTCCCAAAGGATGGCTCGATACCCTCTTTCTTTTATAATCGCGCGCACGGTTCTTCCGCAATATCCCTCGGGCGGGCGGAAAAGCGAGGTCGGCTTTTTTGTCAGCTCTTCAATAAGGCGCTCGTTTTGCTTAATTTCTTGAAAAAGCTCCTCCTCGCTTAAAGCGGAAAGATGGGGGTGCGTATAGGTGTGATTTCCGATTTCGTGCCCCTCTTCCACGGCCTTTTTGACCGTATCCTTGTATAATTCAAGATTTTCCCCTACCACGAAGAAGGTCGCCTTGGCGCCATGCTTTTCTAACAGATTCAGTATTTTTTCGGTATAGGAAGGATGCGGTCCGTCATCAAAGGTGAGGGCGATCACCTTTTCCTCGGTACTGACACGGTGATACACGTTTTCGATCGGCGTATATTTTCGTGGCCCTCCGCCCATAAGAAAAAGGGCGGAAAGAGCTGTGATTGCGAGCGTTTTAATCATTCGCCGCAACGAGATCGTGCAGACTGCCGAAGGAATACCCCGCCCCACGCCATTCTTTTATCAGATCGCGTAAGATCAAAGCGTTTGTTTTCGAGGTAGGATGAAGAAGGATAACCGCGCCGTTATGCGTATTCTCTAAGATCTTCGTTTTGGCCGCGTCAAGGCTCGGTTGTTTTTCGTTATCCCAATCGGCGTAGGCAAAGCTCCAAAAAATCGTTTTATAGCCTAATTTTTGCGCCATTTGCAAATTGCTTTCGTTGAAATTCCCTTGGGGCGGGCGGTAGAATTTTTCCATTTTCTTCCCGGTCGTTTCGGTATACAGTCTTTCAAGGGCTTCAAGCTCCTCGCGAAAGACGGCTTCGTCGTTGATTTTCGTCATATCCCGATGCTTTAAGGTATGGTTGCAGATCAGGTGCCCCTCGTTTGCCATACGCACAACCAGCTCTTTATTCCGTAAGATGAGATTATCAAGAATGAAAAAGGCGCCCGTGACCCCCTCTTCTTTTAGGACGTCTAAGATCTTTTCGATATTTCCGTTCTCATAGCCGGCATCGAAGGTAAGGTACAGAACCTTTTCGGGGTTACTGTCACCGTGCTTTTTATCAATATAGTAGGCATCATACTTTTCGATATACGAAAAATGCGGGTCAAGAGGCGGTTGCTTGTTATCGCTTTGCCGTTTCACGTACCAGCCCTTTGGAGCTTTTTGCATTGGGGGCGGCGCCGCCTTGGCGGCAAGCGGGACGAATAAGAGAAAAAGAAGCGCCATACAAAGCGCAAGCGTACGAATCGTAATTTTTTTCATATAATCCTTCCTTTCTCTACTATTATGGCAAAAAACAAAAGAAAGACGCCTTACAAAATAAGGCGCCTTTTCCAAAGAAAAAATGCGGATATTTCTATCCGCATTTTTTTCTTACTTAAATTTGCGTTTGCGAGCTGCTTCAGCCTTCTTTTTGCGCTTTACGCTGGGCTTTTCATAATGCTCTCTTTTACGCAATTCAGTCAGAACGCCCGATTTTACGCACTGTCTCTTAAAACGACGCAGCGCGCTGTCAAGCGTTTCGTTTTCCTTAACTCTGACTTCTGCCATCCGATATCCCTCCCCTCGCTGTTAGCAAGAGATATAAAATCTCATTATATCCACTATATTATATCTTGCTTTTGGTACTTTGTCAATACGGTTTTTAAAATAATTTGGTTTATTTTTTCTTTTCGGCAAAGGAGATCGCGGCCCGCAGGGTGTTTTCCATCAGCATCGTGATGGTCATCGGGCCAACGCCGCCGGGAACCGGGGTGATGTACGAGGCCTTCGGGAAGGCCGCCTCAAAATCAACGTCACCGCAAAGCTTTCCGTCAGGCAAGCGATTGATGCCGACGTCTACGACGACAGCCCCCTCTTTAATCATATCGCCCGTAATGAAATTGGGGCGACCGACCGCCGCCACCACAATATCGGCGCGCTTCACTTCTTCGGCTAAATTTTCGGTTTTTGAATGGCAGATCGTGACGGTCGCGTTCTTTTCCAGCATCAGAAGCGCCTGGGGCTTTCCAACGATGTTGCTGCGCCCAACGACTACGCAATGCTTTCCACGGGGGTCGATGCCGTAGTATTCAAGCAAAACCATCACGCCTGCGGGCGTGCAAGGCAAAAAGGTGTAGTTTCCCGTGCATATACCGCCTACGTTCTCGGGGTGAAAGGCGTCTACGTCCTTTTTGGGGTCGATCGCCTTGATGACAGCCTCCTCGGAGATCTGCTTCGGCAGGGGAAGCTGAACGAGAATTCCGTCGGTATTTTCGTCGCGGTTCAGCTTTTCAATAAGGGCAAGCAGCTCCCCTTCGGTGGTTTCCTCGGGCAGCTCATAGATCTCCGAGCGGAAACCGACGTCACCGCACGCGCGGCGCTTATTCCGCACGTAAACGCACGAGGCGGGATCACTTCCGACAAGGATCACCGAAAGACCGGGGGTGTGCCCCGTTTTTTTAATAAATTCTGCGGTTTTTTCGCGGATCTTTTCTCTCGTTGCGGACGATACCAGCCGTCCGTCCAGAATGGTTCCCATGGTTTTCTCCTTGCGTTTGATTTATTCGGCTACGTCAAAGGCGGTAGGCTTCTTGGTCTTTTTGATAAGGTTGTAAAGCAAAATGCCGCCGCATACCAGGAAAAATACAAGGCCTAAGATCGACGATACCTTCAAATACCAAACGGCGTTTTCGTTGTTGCCGCCGATGGCAAGGCTATCGGTCCGAAGCTGCTCGATAAACATGCGGCCAAAGCCGTACCAAGCGAAATACATTAAAACGATCTGCCCGTTATATTGCTTTTTCTTGTAGAAGAGGCTGATCAGGATAAGACCGATAAAGTTCCAGAAGGATTCGTAAAAGAAGCAGGGGTGATAGTATTTCCATTCCCCACCCTGCAAAATGCCCATACGGCAGAAAATATCGGTTTCAGAGCCGTACGCCTCGGCGTTGAAGAAGATGCCCCAGCGCCCCATAAGCTGGCCAATCATAACGGCGGGCGCGATCATATCGTAGAATACGAGGGGGTCTCTCTTTTTCAGTTTGCACCAAACGAAAATGGTGACAGCGCCCGCAATAATGGCGCCGTATATCGCAAGACCGCCTTCCCAGATGGCAAATATCTTCCAGAACGGTCGCCCGATATACTGGTCAAGCGAGGTGACGACGAAGAAAAGACGGGCGCCAAGCACAGCGAAGAGGACGGTATAGATCCCAACGTCCAAAACGTCGTCTGAGGATACGTGCTCTTGCTTTGCGCGATACAGAACGTACAGGGCCGCGAGAATGATACCGGTGGTGATGATAACACCGTACCAGGCAACCTCCTTCCCAAAGAGCGTAAAGGCAACGCTGTTGACGGTAAACTCGTCAATACCAAGCCCCGGGAACGATAAATGAGAAATTTTTAACATATTTCCTTTCCTTTCTCGGGATAAATGACCACCTCGGCCATATTATCCGCGCTTAAGAATGTTTTCATAACGTCCTCGACGTCTTCTTTCGTGATCTTTTGCAAAAGCTTTCCGGTTTCAAAGACGGAAACCCCATCGATCACCGCGTCAAGCAAGGCGGAGGCGATCTCCTCGGTACTGTCAAAATCCTTTACGTATTCGGCAAAATGAACCCTGCGGATCCGTTCAAAATCGGAAGGGGCGATCGTCTTTTCGCCTTTTTCGTAAAGCGCGATCTCTTCCTTTAAGGAAGAAAGCAAGGCGCAAGGATCGTCGGTCGATGCCGAAAACAAAAGGTGACCGCAGCCGTTCGTGGATTCGTAGCTGACCGAAAAATCAGGCGAGATCAAGCCCTTGCGGTACAGCGTATCGTAAAAATCGGTTCCGCTGCCGAATAAAAGATCGGCCAAAAGATTCATACAAAGGGCGCGCGTTACCTTTTCTAACGGATCGTCTTTTAAGGCCGTATCCTTTACGCCGAGACAAACGATCGGGCGCGCCACGTCCATCGTAAAGGAAAATTCTTTACGCAAGACTCTTTTCGGTTCCTCGGGATAAATACGCTTCGGCAACGCCCACGCGCAAAGCGGAATATATTTATCCGCCAAGGAGACAACCTCTTCCGTCGATATTTTTCCGCAAACGATAAGAGTCATATTCTTGGGGTGGTAAAAGGCGCGGAAGCAGGTGTTCAAAAGCTCGGGGGTGATGGTGGAAATCGATTCGACCGAGCCACAGATATTTCGGCGGATGCCGTGATGCTCGTAAAGGCTTTCCATCATCGCGTAATAAAGGCGATTGAAGGGGGAATCGTCGTACATTCCGATCTCTTGGGCGATGATCCCCTGCTCTTTTTTCACGTTTTCCTCGGTAAAATACGGGTGAAATACGTAATCGAGCAAGATCGATAACGGTTTTACGATATCGCCGCTGGTTGAAAAGAGATAGGAGGTTACCTCGTTTGAGGTAAAGGCGTTGGCCGAGGCGCCTACGGCGGCGAATTTGTCGAAGGTGTCGATATGATCTTCACTTTCGAACATTTTATGCTCTAAAAAATGGGCGACGCCGTCGGGTAAAGAAACGCTTGTCTCCTCGTTCGGCAACGAAAAGCAATTGTCAAGCGAGCCGAAGGAGGTGGAAAGCGAAACGTATGCCGTTCCAAGCTTTTTTCGAAAAACGTAAATGGTAAGGCCGCTTTCGTGGTGGATGAGGTCGTACTCCTCTCGCAAAAAAGCATCCTTGACGTTTATAATCTCATTCTTCATCGCTTCCCTTTTCCTTTCTTTTGGCTAAGGAACCGCGCAAGAAATAGACGGTATCCAACCGAACCGTAGAGGCAACCTCGCAAAGCTCTTGCAAGGAAACGCGCATAACGGCCTCAGCCGCTTCCTCGGGCGTTTCCGAAATACCCGAAAGGTCGCGTACGAAATACCAGTTGGCCAAAAGCTGCGCATCATCCGAAACCGAGCGGAATTGCCCGGCCAGAATGTTTTTGGAAAGAAGCAGCTCTTCTTCGGTGATCTTTCCCGCTTTCATAAAGCGGAATTGGCGCCGGATCTCACGCAACGCCCGCCGATATTTGGTGTTTTCGATGCCCGCACTTACCAAAAGGATGCCCTTTGTAAGCTCTTGCCGCGCCGAGCAGGAATAGCAAAGGCTTAATTTCTCACGTACGTTGGCGAAAAGCTTCGAGGTCGGCGAGGCGCCGAAAACGTAAAGAAAAAGCGTCATCGCCGTGTGAAGCGGATGGTTCATACGAGTTCCGACACGGAACCCAAGGCAAAGCTTTCCTTGCTTGGCTTTTGCGCTTTCGCGTATTTTTTTTACGCGAAGCTTCAAGGGATTTTGCTCGGTTTCAAAGAGGGCGCAGGGGATGCGCCGAACGTTCGTAAAGAGCGAAGAAACCGTATCCCGTACCGTATCAAAGCTTTCGCTTCCGGTATAATAAACCATGATCTTCGCTTCGGCCAACAGCGAACGGTATGCCTCGTAAAGCGATACGGGCGTGATCGCTTCGATCTCTTTTACCGTGCCGAATTCGCTGATGCCGTATTTTTCGTTTCGGCACATATGCCCGATGCAGCGAATGCGCGCGTAATAGGCTTTGTTATCCAGCTGGGCCCGAATGGCGTCGATCGCGTTTTTCTTTTCGCTTTCCACGTATTCTTCCAAAAACACACCGGTATTTTTGTCACACAACGGATGAAAAAGAATGTTTTTCAGCGTTTCGCAAAGCGAAGGAAGGATGTTAAGCCCCTCGGGGATATACTCCTGTTGCAGCATCCCTACGTCAAAGGTGATGATCTGCATATCGCCCCGTCTTGAGATCGAAGTATTAAAATCGGCAGAATACAGCTCTTCAAGATGGCGGGAAAGATGCGTTTGCGTGGGATATTTTTCGCAGCCTCTGCGCAAAACGGCGGGAACCAGTGCGCGGTGGGAGGCCGAGCGCTCGTTATCAATGGGAACGACGAAATGCACTTGTAAATGCGCGCTCTTAAAGATGTCGGTTGGCAGGTGATGCAGAAAGATCTGCTCACCAAGCTCAATTTTTAACGGTACCATATATGTATGAGGGAAACTTCCCCACTCCTTTTATTAAAAACAGTATGAATTTTAGATATATATTCACATTATATAATTATACTCCTTTTATATGCGTTTTGCAATACCCAAATTTACATTCCGTAAAATCCTAAGAAAGTCTTTTGTTTTAGCGGATATTGAGCGGATCTATCGCCCGATGCTGGATATGGGCATCGGTACGGTTTGGGAAACCGAAAAGGGAGAAGCGGATTTTAGTAACGCCGGAAGCCTTTGCCACGGCTGGAACGCGATGCCCATTTATTATTACCATACGCTCGGCTCTTCTTTGCAATTTTAAAAACAAAAAGGCAGGTACGCAAGTACTTGCCTTTTTAGCTTCAGTTTTCCATTTGTTTTCCTAAAAATCCGGCGGCGGTTTGAATCAGCTTGCTTTCGATCTCATCTGCAATCTTGCCTTCTCCGTTCGCTTCGTTATGAAGGACAGAAAGAACGCATCCGACGATATCCCCCTCGGAAAGGATGGGCATTGCGCAGCTGATATAATGCGAGCCCCCCTCCTCGATAACGCGAAGCTTTTCTTGCCCTTGACGGTGCGTGTAAAGGGCGCGCGTGTCGATAATATCCTCCAGCGCCTCGGAAAGCTTCTTTTCAAGATATTCCTTTTTCGAAACGCCGGAAGCGGCGATAACGGCATCTCTGTCGGTAATCAGCACCGCCATCGAGCAGGTTTTGTGCAGCGTTTCGGCGTATTGGGCCGCAAAGCCCGCAAGCTCTCCTATCGGGGAATATTTTTTAAAGATGACCTCCCCTTCGCGGTCGGTATATATCTCCAGCGGGTCGCCCTCGCGGATTCTCATGGTGCGGCGGATCTCTTTGGGGATAACAACACGCCCCAGATCATCGATCCTACGCACAATTCCGGTTGCTTTCATACATAAATCTCCTTATTAACCACGTTCTCACGCGTTTTA
>JAZRFI010000025.1:0-18165 GCA_045661285.1 Eubacteriales bacterium
GTCGAGCACCCCGAGTCGATGCTTTCGCTGACGTATTGCGGAATTTATTCAATCGGCGTGTTTTTGGATAAACGCGATGACAGGCGCGGGATCAGGCAGCCCGTGGGGATGATGATCCCCACCCGGCTTCATGTAAAGCTCAAAGGGCAGGCCCGCTCCCTTGTAGGCCTTTTCGATAAAGGCGCCGTTTTCGTGGTAGGGAACGACGGTGTCGGCGTCTCCCGAGACCATAACGATCGGGATACGGCTTTCAACCAGACGCGGGATACGGTCAAGCGGCATATCGCGGTAAGAAAGAAGCTCGGCCTTACTAAGCGAGAGCGCTTTCATCACCTCGGCGCTGCCCTCCCACTTCGCGTCCCCGTAGGCGCAGGGGCAGCTCATATAATTGACGACGGGGGCGTCGATATACAGACAGGAAACGAGATGGGGATAGGAGGTTGCGAACTTCACAGCGAAGAGGCCGCCACAGCTCATCCCAACCGGAACGCAACGCGCGGCAAGGCGGTATTCGCGCTGAACGTATTCGACGAAGCGCGCCTTGCGGGACAGATCCTCTTCCCCGCCCCAGCGATTCTCGTTCTTGATAAAGCATACGTGCCAGCCCGCTTCAAGAAGCGGAAGCTCCGAAGCCTCAGGAAAGGCGTCACGATACTCGGTCTTTAAAACGAAATTTCTCTTTTCGTTTGCTTTCTTCGGCAGCACGACAGCGGCGGGCATCCCTTCAAAAAGGAACTCCTCGCTCTCAAAGCCGAAAAACTCTTTTCTTTCCATATCTCTTTCTCCTTAAAAAAACGGTTAGACGCGCGCTTGTGCCTTGGCGCCTTTTTTTCTATGCGGAATTTATTCGATCGGACCCCGAGTCCCCAAAATCATTCAATCGGCGTGTTTTTTGATGAACGCCAAAACCGGCGCAGGATCGGGAAGCCCGTGCGGATGGTGCGCACCGCCCGGCTTGATGTATAGCTCAAAGGGCAAGCCCGCTTCCTTATAGGCCTTTTCGATAAAGACGCCGTTTTCGTGGTACGGGGCGGCCTTATCGGCATCCCCCGAAACCATAACGATCGGGATCTTATGCTTAACGAGAAGCGGAATACGGTCAAGCGGCATATCGCGGTAAGCAAGCAGCTCGGCCTTGCTAAGCGAAAGCGAATTCATGATTTCTTCCCACTTATGTATTTCCGAATCGCCGAAGCCAAGCGGACAGCTCATATAATTGACGACGGGGGCGTCAATATACAGGCAGGAAACGAGGTGGGGATACGAGGTCGCAAACTTCACGGCAATCAGCCCCCCGCAGCTCATCCCGACGGGGACGCAACGCGCGGCAAGACCGTACTCGCGTTGCACGTATTCAACGAAGCGCGCCTGCCGATCCAAAACCTCATCCGACCCGTAGCGATCCTTATTTTTTACGCAGCAGACGTGCCAGCCCGCTTCAAGAAGCGGAAGCTCGGCCGCCTCGGGGAAGGCGTCGCGATACTCGGTCTTTAAGACGAAATTCTTTTTTTCGTTCGCCTTTTTCGGGAAAACGACGGCGGCGGGGAACCCGTCAAAAAGGAATTCCTCAAATTCGTAGCCGAACCACTCTTTTCTTTCCATTTTTCATTCTCCCTTTCGGTATTTCGGGGCACTTACAGCCCACCCTCAGATAAGCGGCTAAGCATAATGCAAGCGCTTTTGTAGTTGGTCGCAAGCGGGATATTCTGCACGTCGCAAAGGCGCAGAAGGGCGGATACGTCGGGCTCGTGCGGCTGGGCGGTAAGCGGGTCACGCAAGAACAGAACAAGGTCTAACTGCCCCACCGCGATCATCGAGCCGATCTGCTGGTCACCGCCGAGCGGGCCGCTTTTCATACGGGTGATCTGAAGCCCGGTTTCCCCCATCACGAGGGTTCCCGTGGTGCCGGTCGCAAACAGCTCGTGATCCTTTAAGATCTCCTTGTATTTGATCGCCAGATCGATCATATCGTTTTTCTTTTTGTCGTGGGCTATCAATGCAATTTTCATAGACGTTCCTTTCGGGGCCTTGCCCCTTTTTTATTTTACGGCGCTTTCAGTGGCGCTCGTTTTCATTCGAATACAGCTCGCAAAACCGGGCGGCGAAGGAAGGCTTCTCGCCCTTCGCGTACAAATGCGAAAGGTCGCCGAAGGAAAGCGCGCGGAAGGCGGCGATGCCCTCTTTTCTTTCCTCGGTCACCACCTCGGTCACCGAACTTGGCAGGGCGCAAAGCCCTTGCCATAAAATGACGGGGGATACGTTCATCAGATGCGAAAGCAGCACGCATTCGACCCCGAAATGGCAAAAGAAAACGACCGTATCGGAGGATGCGCGCAAAACGCGATAGACCCCGCCCTCGCGGCGATAGCCGTATTCCTCAAGAAACGCGTCAAGCTCTCGGCAGACCCAGCGGTATTTCTCTTCTACGTCCCCGCTTTGCATCAAGGGGGCAGAAAGCCACGCGTCTTTATCGTAAAGCTGCGGTATCTTCGTCCATTCATCGGGATAAAGATCCCACGGAATATCCCTCTCTCCGGTCCCCTCGTCCTTGATATACCCCGCGAACTCGCGAAGCCAAGGGCAAACGGTCGCCTCTTTCCCAAACCGCGCAAGCGTAGCCTTCGCCGTATCGCGGGCGCGCCCCAGGGGCGAGCAATAAAAGGCCTTTACCTCTTCCTTTGCCAGCCGCTCGGCTAAATACTCGGCCTCGCGCCAGCCCTTTTCGGTCAGGGAATCGATCTCGTAATTCGGTTCGCCGTGGCGAACGATCAAAATCCTCATAGATCCTCTTTCTTTTTTTCTTTATTGTAGCATAGGAAAAGGGAAAATACAAGAAAAAGCAAACAAAAAACGAAGCCTTTTAAACGATTGGCTTCAACAGACCGAAACCGCAACGGCGAAAGCTCGTTTGTGGGGGTTATATCCCCTTAACAAAAAGGATTATAGCCCCCATAATGATACTTGTCAAGCAGGAGGTTATAAGAATGATCGTTTTTGATAAATTATGGGATATTATGAAAAAACAGGGTGTCAGCACCTATACGCTTCGCGAGAAATGCGGGATCGACAGCAAAACGGTACGGCGCTTAAAGGCCAACGAGAATATGGAAACCAAAACGCTCAATAAGCTTTGCGCCGCCCTTGATTGCAAAATCGAAGATATTATGGAATATATTCCCGATCAAACGGTATAAAAAAAGGAACCGATGTTTTCATCGGTTCCTTTTTATTTGATCTCTTGATCCAAATGATCGAAAAGCGGACTGTTAAAAAATTCTCTCAACGTGATCTCCCAGCCGTCACACAATTTCTTAAGCGAAACGGCACCGGGATTTTGGCTCTTTTCGTTCAGCATGCTGTAAACGGTCGAGGGGGAAACACCCGAAGCGTTGGCAAGCGCATTGATCGCCATATTCCTTTCTTCGCAAAGCTCAAGGATGCGTTTGGCGATCGCTTCTTTTGTGTTCATCAGAAGCCCCCTTTCTTCTTTATACTGTTATTTTAATAAAAAACGCGATATATCGTGTGGGATATATCGCATTTTTGGCCTTTTTGTGGTATAATATGCGATATATCCCACAAAAAGGAGGGGCTTTATGACTTGTACTTTTATCGGTCACCGAGACGCGCCGAACAAAATCAAGCTTTTATTAAAGGAAGCCATTTTGTATGTAATAGAAAAGGAGCGTGTTGAAAAATTTTTGGTTGGAAACAACGGTTCTTTTGATTTTTACGTACAGTACGTTTTGCGGGAATTAAAGAAAGAGAGGCCCACTATCCGTTTTGACATCGTTCTTTCCCGTCTTGATGAAAAAGCAATTTCCGAAAATCAGGGTGAAACACTTTTCCCGGCAGGACTCGAAACCGCTCTTCCCAAATTTGCGATCTCGAAAAGAAACGATTGGCTTATAAACAATTCTTCCATTTTGATTGCTTATGCAAAATACAGAATTTCAAACAGCGGAAATTGGCTGGAAAAAGCCTCCAAGAAAGGCCTAAAGATCATAAATCTTGCGGATGAAAATAATAAATATTGGGAATGAAACCACAGAACCAAAAAGAAAAAAGGACCGATGTTTTTCATCGGTTCCTTTTTTCTTTGCGGTTATGCCTAAAAAGCCGCTCCGGGAGCGAGCAGATTTGGCGCAGAAATAGCCGTTCGCGCCCCGAAGGCGTACAAGGGTACGTCGAGAGGAAGCGAACGGTTATAGCAAACAAATATATTTCTTCGGGAAGGAAAACGCAGTTTTCCAACCTTAAAAATACGCGAAGGGGGAACAATACGGCAGGAGGACAAAAAAGAAAAAGGGATTTGCAATGCAAATCATTACAATCCCTTTTGTTTGCGGTTATGCCTAAAAATGCCGCTCCCGATTTATTGGGGGCTGTAAATCACCGTTACCTCGGGATGCAGCTGCAGGATCGAGGCGGGGACGCGGGGGTCGATCTCGCCCGAGAGAGCCTTATCGAGGATCGCCTTCTTGCTTTCGCCGTTCACGAGCAAGAGGATCCGCTTAGCCCGCATGATCGAAAGCATACCCATGGTGATCGCCCTTCTCGGTACCTCTTCTTCACTTTCAAAGAAACGGGAATTGGCGCGAACGGTCGATTCATCCAGAACCACCTCGTGGGTCGCCTTCACGAACACCGCATCGGGCTCGTTAAAGCCGATATGACCGTCTACCCCGATGCCGAGAAGCTGCAGGTCGATCCCGCCAAGCCCCTCGATCAGCTTATCGTAGCGCTCGCCCTCTTCGGCAAGGTTTTTGGCCGTACCGTCGGGAACGTGGGTATTTTCCGCCTTGATATTGATATGCTTAAAGAGCTTATCGTTCATAAAATAACGGTAGCTTTGCCGATCGTCGGCCGAAAGTCCTACGTACTCGTCAAGATTCACGGTCGTGACCGAAGAAAAATCGACCTTTCCCCGCCGATTGCCGTCGGCCAACCATTGATAGGTGCCGATAGGGGTCGAGCCGGTGGCAAGCCCCAGCACGAAATCGGGCTTATCACAGATGCCCTGCATAATGATGTTGGCGGCGCGCTCACTCATTTCCCGATAGGTCGGTACCTCAATAAAATTCATCTCGTTTCCTCCCAGGCACGAATTTTTATATTACCCCTCGTACGCGTAGGGTCCCTTTCGCATCACCGAGGCGATGCTCTCGCAAAGCTCGTCGCAAAGCGCTTCGCTTTGACTTTCGATCATCACGCGCACGCAAGGCTCGGTTCCGCTTTTGCGAAGAAGAACCCGCCCCTGCCCGCCGATGATCTCCTCTGCCCTTTTGCAAGCGTCCTTGACCGCTTCGTCGCCCAGCACGGCGTCTTTATCGCGGACGCGCACGTTGACCGTCTTTTGCGGATACAGCACGCAGGGCTCCGAGAGCTTGGAAAGGCTGCTCTTACGGTCGCAGACCTCCTCCGAAAGCATAATGGCGGTTAGGATCCCGTCACCGGTCGTGGCGTATTTCTTTAGGATGATATGCCCCGACTGCTCACCGCCGAGGCTATAATCGTTTTGCTGCATACATTCGTAAACGAAGCGATCGCCGACCGTTGTCTGCACGGTATGGATGCCCTCTTTTTTCAGGGCGTTGACAAGACCGCTGTTCGACATCACGGTACTGACCAGCGTGTTGCCGTTAAGCATACCGCGATCGTGCAAGCGACGCGCTAATATATACATAATGGCATCCCCATCCACAATATTCCCATTTTCGTCAACCGCGATGCATCGGTCTGCATCTCCGTCAAAGGCGAAGCCGAGATCGAGGTGCTTTTCCTTCACCAAAGCGCAAAGCCGTTCGGGGTGGGTAGAGCCGATATTCTCGTTCACGTTGAACCCGTCGGGCTCTGCGCCGATGACGACGGTCTGGGCGCCGAGCGCGTCAAAAACCGCCTTGGCGATCATCCAAGAGGCGCCGTTGGCGCTGTCGATGCCGATACGAAGCTTCTTATAGGAATTCGAAGCCAGGGAAATGAGATACCCGACGTAGCGGTTACGCCCCGATACGTAGTCAAGGATCGCGCCGATTCGCTCACGCTTGGCAAGCGGCAGATCCTCGTCAAGGATCCCAAGGGCCGTCATATCCCCGTCGATATAGCTTTCAATAAGGGCGATCACCCCATCGTCAAGCTTCTCGCCGTAGCGGTTGATGACCTTGATGCCGTTATCGTAGTAGGGGTTGGGCGAGGCGGTGATCATGATCCCGCAATCGAATTCCTCAAGCCGCGTGACGTACGAAACGCTCGGCGTTGTGGTCACGTGCAGCATATAGGCGTCAGCGCCCGAGGCGGTGATGCCCGCCACGATCGAATATTCCAGCATATAGCTTGAGCGGCGCGTATCCTTCCCGATCACGATGCGGGGGCGGTAGGTGTGGCTTTGGCAGCCCGAAAGGGGGGAGGAATAATACCACCCCAAAATGCGCCCGACCTTATAGGCCTGCATCGAGGTCAGCGAAAGGTTCGCTTCGCCGCGGAAGCCGTCGGTCCCAAAATATTTGTTTTTCTTGCGGGAATCGCGGTTGACGGCCACCTGCTCACGAAGAAGCTCGTCACACGAGATCGAAAAGATATCGCACAGCTGCAAGAGCTTATCCAGCTGCGGCAAAACCTGATCCATCTCCCATTTGGAAACCGATTGGCGCGATACCCCAAGCTTTTCGCCAAGCTTTTCCTGCGAAATCCCCGAAGACGTACGAAGATGCGTTATTTTTTCACCGATCGTCATAAAAATCCCCTTTTCAAAAAAGTTTCTCGCTTCTATTATATACCATTTTTCAGTTTATGCAAGCAATCGCATTTTGATTTTTTTCGCAACCCCCCGTTGCGAAAACAAAAAAAGCGGCGCCTTTCGCCGCTTTTTTCCGTATTCTGTCGACAAACGTCGGGTGCTTTCGCGCCGCGAGCCCCGCTCTTCGTCAAAGCCGCCGTTAAGGCGACCCGAGCCGCGCCCCCAAGGGCGCGCAACACCCGCCGTCTGTTTTTGTAAAGAAAACATTACTCTTTAAAAATATCGGTCGCCCAATCGAGAAGGTAGGTCGGCTTTTCCTCTGCCTCTTCCACGTCGCGAAGCGTGGCCTCCCCCGAAAGGACCAAGGCGGTATCCACCCCCGCCGCCTGCCCTGCCGCGATGTCGGTATACAAGCGGTCGCCAAGAACCAAGGTATCCTCTTTTGCTACGCCGAAGCGCGCCATCGCTACCTCGACCATCGTCGGCTTCGGCTTCCCGATATAAAAGGGGCTTTTGCCGGTGGCCTTTTCAAGACCGAAGCACATCGAGCCGCAATCGGGGATATACCCGAAATCGACGGGGCACACCCAGTCGGGATTGGTGGCGTAATAGGGTACGTCGCACTTGGTTAAAACGTAGGAGGTGGTGCGAAGCTTTTCGGCGGTCAGCTCGGTATCAAAGGCGACGAGTATCGCCCCGATCCCCTCTTGATAAGCGGTGGTGAGCGAAAGCCCCGCCTCGCGAAGCTCGGTAAGGAACGAGGCCGTTCCTTGCGCGTAGATCAGGTCTTTTCCGTGCTTTTCCTTCATTAAAAGGATCGCCGCCTGCGCCGAGGTGAAGAAATTTTCGTCGGTAAGCCCGCTAACCCCCATTCCCTCCAGCTTTTTACGGTAATCCTTTGCCGATTTCGTCGGGTTATTGGTGATAAAGACGTAGCGGCCGCCCCGCTCCTTGATGGACGAGAGCATCGAAAGAACCCCGTCAAAAAGGTTGTTTTCGCAATAGATCGTTCCATCCATATCGAATAAATACAGCTTTTTCTCCCGCAGGGGGGCAAGCTCTTTTCCAAACCGATCCTTCATTTTATACTCCTCAAAGCCTTTTATTACTCTCATTGTACCACGGCCAAACCGAAAAAACAAGATAGCTTTTTACCGTTTCACCCTTTCTTTTCACCTTTTACCGTAAAAGCGAAAAAGAGAGAGGGAATGCATCTTACCTCTCTCTTTTTGGGCGCTCAAAGGGTGCGGTATACCTTAAGCCACTCGTCTGCGATCAGGCGGGCGCCGAGGGTCGTGGGATGCACCCCGTCACGCAGGACCGATTGGGGGCCGTAGGCCGCGGCCATCTCATCAAGCTTTTCTTGCAAGGGGACGAAGGGCAGGTTATATTTTTCGGCGATCGCGCGCACGGCCCCCGCGTATCCCCTAACCTCCTCGTAGCGGCGGGCTTCCTGCTCTTCCTCGTTTCTTCGGAGGCAAAAGGGCTCGCAAAGCATGATTTTCACCCCGGGCAGGGCGGCAAGCGTATCCTCGATCAGCATTTCGTACATACGGATAAAACGCGGAAGCTCGACCCCGTTTTTGTGGGCTTCCTCGTGCAGGACCTCGTTGACCCCGATGAGAATACTGATAAGGTCGGGCTTCTCATTCCAGCAATCGATCTTTGCACGGGCGTAAAGGTCAACGATACGGTTACCCGAGATCCCGCGATTGACCGCCTTGATCCCCAAGGGGTTCTCCCGTAACAGATCCCCAACCGTAAAAAGGACGTAGCCACAGCCGTACGAATCGGTATAGTTCTCCGGATTATTGCGCTGCGCGTCGGTCACACTGTCACCGAAAAATAAGATTTTCATACTGTTTTCTCCTTGCTTTTTAAAATTTCTCGCCCTTATTTGACCGAAAAGGTATAAAGGGTCGAGGCGGTATATAGCGTCCCCGCCCTAAGAAGCGGCGTGGGAAAGGCTTTCTCGTTACAAGCGTTCGGGAAGGCTTGCGGCTCAAGGGCGACCCCATAGGGGTTACCCGTATAGATCTGCAGCCCCGCGCGATCGGTAAGAAGGCATGCCTCGATCCCGCTTTCGGGCGAATAAAGCGTCGCCGCGCGGCGAAGCCCCTGCCCCGAAAGCACGAAGTTTTCGTCATAACAGCCGCGCTTTGCAAGCATCTCGTCCCCTGAAAGATCGCCAAGAAAGGGGCGCGCGGAACGAAAATCAAAGGGGGTCCCCGCAACGCTTCGTATCTCGCCGGTGGGGATCAAGGCCGCATCAACCGGGGTATAGGCGTCGGCGCTTATCGAAAGAAGCAGCCCCTCGGTCGGCTTCCCCTCGCCGTGCGGGTTCAGATAGGTATGGTTCGTAAGACTTACGTAGGTGTCCCTATCGCAGAGCGCTTTATATTCGATCGAAAGGGCCGAGGGGGAAAGTGAATAGGTAACGCCCCCCGTTAGGTGTCCGGGGAACCCTTCCTCCCCGTCGGGACTGTCGAAAAGAAGCGTAACGCTATGATCGGTAAGGGCTTCTTCTTTTAGGTTTTTGCGGTGAAAGCCCCCCTTGCCGCCGTGCAGCGTATTCTCCCCCTCGTTTTTCGTAAGCGGGTAAAAAACGCCGTTAAGCGTAAAGCCGCCGCCCGCGATGCGATTGGCGTAGCGGCCGACAAGCGCCCCCACGTACGCCGTATCGCTTCGATAGGCGTCAAGGCCGTCTTTTTTGAGAACGACCGAGGTCATTCGCCCCTCTTTATCGGGCACGCGGATGTCGGCAATTATGCCGCCGTAGCTTACTACGTCGACCTCAATATCCTTTTCCGAAAGGGTGTAGCAAAACACCTCTTCTGTTTCAAGGATCCCGTAAACTCGCTTCCCCACGCCCTTCTCCTTTGTATCGTTTTCTTTACATTAAACCTTCTCGACTTCGATGATAGCCAAAAATTTATCAATATCCGCTCGGTTGGGCGGTGTCGTCCCCTCGGTGAGGCAGGCGGCACTGCCGAAGCTGATGGCATAGGCAAGCCTCTCTTTCGGGCCAAGCCCCTTCACCGAGGCGTAGAGGAAGCCCCCGAGCGCGCTATCCCCCGCCCCCACGGTCGATCGCGGTCTGAGCGCGGGCGCTTTGGCAACGAAGCAGCCTTCGGGGGTAGCAGGCGCCCCCCCCCAGCCGCCAAGGCTTACCATCGCGTTTTGGCAACCGAGAAGGCAAAGCCCCCCGGCCGCCGAGGCGGCCGAAGAAAGATCGCAAACCGCCCCGAAGCCGTAGGCCGCGATCTCTTCTTCATTCGGTTTTATGAAATAAGGCTTGATCGCCTCGATCATCTCTCGGTCATAAGAGCGCGAATCGATCAAAAGGCGCGCGCCCTCTTTTTGCAGGCGAAGGGCAAAATCAACGAGCGCTGTGCGCGAAAGCCCGTCGGGGCACTTTCCGCCGATCGAGATATAGGCGTCCTTCGCCCCTCTTTCTTTTAAAACGCGAAAAACGCGGTCAAGGATCCCTTCTTCTACACAAGGCGCCCGAAAGGAAAGGCGGGTCTCTTTTCCCCCGTCGCTTACAAGCGTCAGATTTTCCCGCACGTACCCATGGGTCTGGACGAGAAGGGGTGAAAGCTCTCTCGGTACAAGGTCTAAAAATTCGGCTTTATTTTCCCGCCCCAGCACCAAAAGCGGCTCGGCAGGCGTGCCGTAGGCAAGCAGGGCACGGGCGGTATTAAGCCCCTTTCCGCCCGCATAGCGCCCCCCGTCGGTCAGCGTATGCTCGCGGTAGGGGATCAGGCTTTCCAGGGTGGCGTAGCGGTCAATGACCGGGGAAAGCGTAACGGTAAAAATCTTCATTACTTCCTCTTACAGCGAAAGATTTTCGTAGTAGGCAGGGGGGATCACTTCTTGGCCGAAGCACAGATCATGGTCGCTTACCCGCCAAAGCTCGCGCACGATATCGGTCATCCGCTTCGCGTCGCAAGCCCGCACCGTAGCGCCCCCAAGCACCCCGTAGGTAACCGCGCGGTAAGCATCGAAGGCGGGCTCGTAATTCGGGTAATAGGCGGCGCAGCAGATCGGCAGACCGATGGTTTTATGCCCGCGATAGCCAAGGATCTCGTGCTTTTTCCCCTCCCTGTCGATCACCGTAGCGTCGTAGCTTTCGGGGTTTAAGCGGTTTTTAATGCCGAGGCGCTCGTCTACCGCGTGAAGATAGGTGTTTCGCTCATGCCCCACGCCGATAAGAAGGATCTTCCCCTCCATTTCGTAAAGGCGGTCAAGAAGCCCGCCCCGCGGGCAGGGCGTGGCGCTTTTTTCCTCGCCCACAACCAGCTCTTCGGCGTTCTTGCCGAAGTCCGCCAGCGAATGGGTCGGATGAAGCGAGCGAACGGCATCGCTTCGAAAGGCGGCCACGCGCGCAAGCGTACCGATATTCGGTACGGTTTCCTTAACGTTGTAAACGGGGTTTTGCGCGTTTACCACCCCCCAGGTATGAGTCGGCACGAGAAAATGCCCCTCTGAAAGGTATTCGCAAAAGGCGTCGATCAGCCCGTCGGCGCCCCCCTCGATCGGCCCGATCGCGCGAAGCGAGGTATGAATGGTAACGGCGTCGTTTCTCTTCACGCCGCACGCTTCTAACATAGCGAAAATATCGTTTTTCGTAACCATATTTTTTCTTTCTTACTTGGTCTTTAAGATGGTTTTGATGATAAAAAGCTGCAAGCGCTTCGGTAAAAGGCTTAAAAGAAGGAGAAGCGGGTTGCGGTTGATGCTGTACAGAAAGCGCGGCTGCTTTGCAAACAGAATACGCTCAGCCAGCTTGGCGACCGACTCGGGGCTTACGTTCCGCCCCTTCACCGAATCGGTGATCCTTTTAAAGCGGCGGGTGTTGGCGCGGTACAGCTTGGTCTTCTCGCAAAGAGCGTCGATCTCGCTCGTCGTTACGTCGATAAGCGGGGTCTTGACCGCCCCCGGGCGCAAAACCGAAACGCCTATCCCCAGAAGATTTAACTCCATCGCAAGCGAAAAGGCGTATTTTTCAAGGGCCGCCTTGGTGATGCCGTAAAGCCCCGTAAAGGGAAGCGGCCACAGCGGCGCCAGCTCACTTGAGGTGATCAGGATGCGCCCGCCCTTTTCTAAAAGCGGCAAAAAGATCCGATTAACGCGGTATACGCCGAAAAGGTTGATCGAGAAGATCGAAAGAAGCTTCTCCTCCTCCATTTCGACAAGCGAGCCCATACGGTAAATGCCCGCGAAATGCAGAATGGCGTCGATCTTTTTATATTTCTCGGCCACCGAGGCAAAAACGGCGGCGATCGCGTCTTCTTTCGTCAGGTCGCAGGGGTAATATTCAGAAAGATCGCACGTGGGGGCAATATCCAGCCCCATCACGCGGCAGCCCTTCTTTATCAGGCGCTTCGCCGTGGCGTATCCCATGCCGCCGGCCGCCCCCGTTATAAGAACCGTTTTCATCCTTATTCTTCTCTTTTCTTCTTGCTTTTATCAGCGTCATTATAGCATACGGTAAGGGGGGCTTGCAACCTTTTTCCCGAAAAAGAAAAGAAATTCCCGCCGATCGGCGGGAATTTCCTTTATCAATCCATATAAGCGGCGCCAAGGGCGTACTTTTCGGCGTACGCCTGTTGCTGACGGGCAAAATCCTCGCCCGCCTTCTCTCCGCGCAGGTAGCTGTGTACGTCGAGATCCTCGTTCTTATCCATTTCGATCAGGCATCCCGCAATGTTCGAGCAGTGGTCGGAAACGCGCTCGTAATTGGTTAAGATATCCGAAAGGATAAAGCCAAGCTCGATTGAGCAAAGGTTCTTTTGCAAGCGAAGCGTATGGCGAAGGCGGATCTGGTCGCGCAGATCGTCAATAACCTGCTCAAGCGGCTCAACGAGGGCGGCCTTTTGCATATCGCCCGATTGGAACGCCTCGCCCGTGATGGCGACGATCTCGGCAACCGCCCCGCGCATAACGCGCAAATCTGCCCGCGCGTAATCCGAGAAGGCAACCTCCTTCTCGCGGATCTCAACGATCGATTCGACGATATTCACGGCATGGTCGGAGATACGCTCGTAATCCCCGATCATATGTAAAAACTTGGTCGTATCGGCGCTCTCCTTTGCGGAAAGAGCCCGGGCCGAAACCTTTACGAGATACGAGCCGAGCGCATCCTCGTAAATATCGACCTTTTCCTCGGCATCGGCGATCTCGTCGGCGATCTTTTTATCGTACTGATCGAAAAGGCCGAGTGCCTTTTGCAAGGAGCCGATCGACAGCTCGCTCATACGGCAGACAACGCGGCGGGCGCTTTCGATCGCCAACGAGGGGGTATCCAAAAGACGCTCATCGAGCATCGCGGTATACTCGTCACCCTTTTTATCGTCACCCTTGATCGTAGCGTTCGCCAGCTTTTCAAGCAGGTGGGAAAAGGGCCACATCAGCCCAACGGCCAGAAGCTTAAAGACGGTATGCACGGCGGCAATGCCCCACATGTTGATGACGGTGCCGTCTGCCAAGGCAAAGATATCATAGACCCCAACGCCTCGCAAGATCGCGCCGACGAGGTAATACATCGAAAGCCAGAAGGCAACGCCGATCACGTTGAAATAAAGATGCGCGACAGCGGTACGCTTGCCGTTCTTGTTCGCGCCGATCGAGGAGAGCATCGCCGTAACGCAGGTACCGATGTTCTGCCCCAAAATGATCGGAATGGCGGTGCCGAAGGAAATGGCGCCCGTGACCGAAAGGGCCTGCAAAATACCGATCGAGGCCGAAGAGGATTGCACGATCGCCGTTAAGACCGTACCCGCCAAAACACCGAAGAGCGGGTTCTTAAAGAGAAGCAGGATCTCGGCAAAGCCGGGATCGTTTTTCAGCCCCGCGACCGAATCGCCCATCAAGGACATACCAACCATCAGAATGGCAAAGCCCATTAAGATCGAGCCCGCGTCCTTTTGCTTATCGCGCTTGGCAAACATCACGAGCGCGATCCCGACAAGCGCCAAGATCGGCATCCACGCGTCGGGCTTTAAGTAGCTTAAAAAGGCGGTAGCGTCCGCGCCCCCTTCGATGCCGTTAAGCGCCGTCAGCCACGCGGTGACAGCCGTACCGACGTTGGCGCCCATAATAACGCTGATCGCTTGCGAAAGCACCATGGTACCCGAGTTCACGAAGCCGACCACCATAACCGTGGTAGCCGAGGAGGACTGAATGATCGCCGTGACCCCAAGCCCCAGCAAAAAGCCGCGCCATTTGCTGCTGGTCAGCTTTCCGAGAATGACCTTCAGTTTGTTGCCCGCGCTTTTCTTTAAGCCGTCTCCCATAACGTCCATACCGTAAAGGAAGAGCGCAAGACCGCAAACCAAGGATAAAATTTCAAAAATTCCCATGTTTTTCTCCGTTTTTCCGTCTTATTTTTTAAAAAAGCGTATAAATGCCCAAATTATTTCATTATAAGTATAGCCGATTTTGCCCCCTCTTGTCAAGAATATCTTAACCAAAAGAAAAAGAGCAAGCACAAAAGGGATCCCCTTTATCCTTGCTCTTTGCAAGCATTATCCTTTTACAGCCTTACCCTGGCTTCCCCGCCCTCGTACACAATGCGGTCGCCGCAGGAGGAAAGCGAATCCTGATACGCCAAAAACGCCTCGAAGCTCTCGAAGAGAGGCTTGTGATTTTTCATGATATCCAAAGCCGTCGCCCCGCCGTTTTCCAAGAGGGCGCAGATCATCCCCACCTGCCAAACGGCGCTTTTTACACAGGCCCTTTCGGGGTCGGCGATGCGGTAATCGTTCCCGTGGGATCTTCCCTCAGCCCCCGGGGCATAGGCGTGAAGCGCGGGGAGGACGCAGGAAAGGTCACCCATATCGGTGCTGCCCGAGCTGTACGCGGAAGAAGCGCGGAATTCTTCGTCGGCATAGATCTCTTTCAAGACCTTCCCCGCCAGGGCGTTCATATTTTCATCGTTTACCATCGGGGCGTAGCCGGGACTGTCCTCGATCTCTACGTTGACCCCCAGCGAAAGGGCCGCCCCGCAAAGCGCACCGTTCAATCGGCGGTTGGCCTCCTCGATCGCCGCAAAGGTCTTTCCGCGCACGTAGCTTTCCAAAACCGCGCGCTCGGGGATCGCGTTGACCATCGAGCCCCCGCTCGTCATAATGGGGTGGAAGCGGATGATATCCTCTTCACGGAAGCATTCACGCAGGGCGTTGCAGGCATTGATGCCCGCGGTCGCGGCATACAGGGCGTTCTTGCCCTCCCAGGGGCTTGCCCCCGCGTGGGCGGCGACCCCCTTGTAGGTGATCTTTTTGGCAATACACCCGATGTTACCGGCGATCGTAGAGAAATAAGAGGTCGTAGAAGTATGCACCATAAGGGCAATATCCACGCCGTCAAAATATCCGCGGCGCAAAAATTCGCTTTTCCCGCCGAAATATTTGATCTTTCCCGCTTCCCGCAGGGCGGTGCGGTATTCGATCTCAAGCAGCTCCTCGGCCGGCACGGCGCAAAGGCGGATGCGGCCGCAAAGCCCCTTTAAAACCTTGGGGTCGCGAAGCGCGGCGGCCACGCCGAGAAGGGCGGCGCACTGGGCGTTATGCCCGCAGGAATGGGCGGCGCCGGTTTCGGGGTCGGCGGTGGGATGCGAGGGGCAGATGATCGAATCAAGCTCGCCAAGCACCAAGACCTCGGGGCCCTCTTTTCCCGTATCCACCACCGTATAAAAGCCGGGAATCTCCTCGGCCATCGTTACTTCGTAACCAAGGGCGCGAAACTTCTCTTCCATATAGCGCGAGGTCTTTTCCTCGCGGTAGCCGGTTTCGGGGTTCCCAAAAATATAGGCCTCGGCCGCAAGGATCGTTTCGCGGTGCTTTTCAACCGCCGCAAGGATCGCTTCCTTATTCATCACGGTTCTCCTTCTTACAAAAGCTATTGGTTTTATGTATTGTTTTCTTTACAAAAAGGCTTGTATGCCCTTTTTCATTTGAGAGAAAGATAGAAAAGAGGGGCGGTAAGACCCGGGGCAGAGCCCTTTACCGTCTCGCTTCGCACCGCCAAGCGTCCTTCTTTTTTAAATCCGTACAGGATCTCGTACGTAAGGCGCGCGGCGGGCAGGCAATCGGACGAATCGAATAAGGGCTTTACCTTGTTGAAGATCTCGCTGCACGTCGCCTCCCCCTCCGAAAGAAGGGCGGAAAGCGCGTCGAAAGCCGCTTTTTTTATGGCAGGGGTCTCGGCCGCTACCGGGACCGGGAAGCCCGAAAACTCGGCGTTTTCAATAAAATCGCGCCCAACGAAGCCCGAGGAAAGAGGGGGCAGGCTTTGAAGCTCTCCCGTAAAATCGGCGGGGAAAGCCTGCGGGGCGCTGGCAAGATACGCGCCGTGCGAAGCAAAGCCGACGAACATCGGCATATTGATGCGGGCATAGGCGATCTTATCGGGGGTAGCAAGCGAAAGCAAAAGCCCCACGATCTCGCCCGGCATATCGCAAAAGGCCGAGGCCATCGCGATATCCTCTCGCTCGCCCGCCTCTATGTGCTTGGCGATCAGCTGGCACATCACGTCGCTCATATGCACGGCGGTGCCGTCGGGCAGGATCTGATAACGGGGATTCGGGAGTAAAACGCGCGAATCCATTTCCCACCCTTGATTAAGCATATCCCAGGTCATACGGTTATATTCGTCGTTTCTTTCCTTGAACATACCCGCCGCGCCGTTGGCAACGTAGGCAAGCTGCTCTCTCCCCTCTTTGCGGTATACGAAGGGGTGCGCCCATTCGTCCCCACCGCCCGAGGGGGTACGGCTGTGAATGATGCCGATATTCCCGGGTAGCTCCTCAATATGCTTCAAGGCGACGAGGCGATCGAAATCCCCCGTCAGCTTCTCGTAATAGATTTTTCCCTCGTGAAGGGTGGCGATCCCGCTGAAATGGCCGCCGTTCAGCCCCTCCTGAGCCTTGATCATCTCGATCAGAATGGGGGCGGCGCGCCGCTCTCCCACGTATCCCGCAATGTTACACATAGTTTTCCTCTTTTCTTTTTCGTTTTACTTCCATTTTTTATCAAGAATCCTGATATAAGCCAACCAATCCTCGCGCGAGAACCAATGTAAGCCGCGACGGATATGGTAGCAGACCCGCCCTTCGTCAAGGATCGAAGGAGGGGGCGGCAAGCAGTCGGGCGTGATAAGCCCCCGTTCACCGAGAAGCTCCCACGCGCTTGAAGCGTGAAGCGTGGTCAGAAATTCGGATTTCGGATCCGAGCTTCGGTCAAGCTCGGCCGAGCCGACGATCAGAAGCCGCGGGGCGATAAGGGCTGTAAGAAAGCTTTGGTCGTAAGGCTTTTCGTCCTCTTTTTCCCCGCGGAATTGCTTAAAGTTTTCGCAGAACCAATCGTAGGAGCCCACGCGGATAAAATCATCGACCCTCTCCCCTTCCCCATGCTTGGAGGAGGCAGCGCCGCCGTAGCCCGAATCGTTCGAGATCGCCGCGGCAAAGCGACTGTCCTGCGCCGCCGCCCAAAGGGCGGTCTTCCCAAGGCGGCTGTGCCCCACGACGGCGACCCGCTCGGTATCAAGTCCCGGCCGCTCGGCGCAAAGATAATCCATCACGCGGGAAGCTCCAAAGGCCCACATACCGATCTTGCCCCATTCCTCGTCCTCGCGCAGAGGGGCGGTGCCGAAGTGGGCGGCGATCCCGTCCGAAAAATCACCGAAGTGGTTGTCGTTGACCATCTTACAGTAATCGACGACGACCAACGCGTAGCCGTGATCGATGATCTCTTCAACCGGGCTGTATTTGTTCGGTACCATACCGAAGCAGATGTGCAAAAACACAGGGGGCTTTTCGACGGTTGTCGGGGTGTAGATCTGGATCGGGAAGCATCCCTTTCCGTATTCGGTCTCGTAAGTAAGATAAACGGTATCCTCGATACATTTTCCGGCGCAGTAATTGCGGTCGGTCTTACGGACCTCGCCCGTAACGCTCACCCGACAGGTGGGGGTGTGCCCATAGGAATATTTTTCAAGCAGCGCCTTCATTTCCCCTCGGCGCTCCTCCCAATTTTCCCGAGTGACCGCACGTCCGTCGTTCATTCGGAGAATGGGGAGATACTCTCTTTCGGCCAAAAGCTCCTTCAACATCGCTTTTCTCCTTAGCCTTTATCGGCACTTTCGCTGTATTTCGTATTCGGTTCGGCTTTCCCACACGTCCCCGCGCTTGACCGAAAAATCGCGGCAGACGGGAAAATACATTTTGTTATAACGGTCGCTTTTGTTGTCGCTTACCAGCAAAAGGCTTCCGATCTCGCAAAGCGGATAGCGCGGCACCGACATACGGAAGGAAAAGCCGCCCTCGCCGAAAAGCGTCGCGCTTTTACATCCCTCTACCTCAAAGCGATGCTCGGTGATCGGCTTGGGGGAAGGATCGACGTCGGTATAATAAAAATCGGTAAGGCTTT
>JAZRFI010000026.1:0-13356 GCA_045661285.1 Eubacteriales bacterium
AGGGAACCGACCCCGTCGTGTTCTTTGAGTCGCAGCGTGTATACGGCTTCGGCGAGGAATTCAAGGCAGACGGTGTTCCGGTCGGTCACTTTGAGATCCCGTTCGGTGAGCCCGATATCAAGCGCGCGGGTAAGGACGTAACCATTCTTACCATCGGCGCCGTTCTCTACCGCGCGATGGAGGCCGCGAAGATCCTTGAAGAAAAGTACGGCATCTCGGCCGAGGTCATCGACTCTCGCTCGATCGTACCCTTCAACTACGAGAAGGTTATCGAATCGGTCAAGAAGACCGGTAAGATCCTGATCGTCGGGGATGCGTGCGAACGCAACTCGGTCATGCGCGATATGGCCTCGAATATCACCGAGCTTTGCTTCGATTACCTCGACGGCCCGCCCGTTGTCGTCGGCTCGCGCAACTGGATCACGCCTGCCTTTGAGCTGGAGAAGAGCTTCTTCCCGCAGGCAAGCTGGATCATCGACGCCCTGCACGAGAAGATCATGCCGCTTCCCGGTCACGTTGCCGAAAACAACTTCACCGATATCGAAAAGGTAGAGCGCGCCAAGCGTGGCTTATAATCCAAAAGAAAGAATTTCGGGCATAGCGATATGCCCGAAATTTATTTAGAAAGATGAAATATATAAGGCTTACAACGACCGATCCGTACCAAAACCTTGCGGTGGAGGAATATCTCTTCAAAAACAGCGAAGAGGATATCTTTATGCTGTGGCAAAACCGCCCCTCGGTCATCATCGGGAAGAACCAGAACGCCTACGCCGAGGTAGAGCTTGCCTACGCCGAGGAAAAAGGGATCGATATCTGCCGCCGTATCACGGGCGGGGGCGCGGTCTACCACGACGAAGGAAACCTGAATTACACCTTTATTACGAATACGGGTGGCGAGCATACCTTGGATTACGCCTATTTTGCCCGCCCGATCATCTCGGCGCTTGCCTCTTTTGGCGTTACGGCCACGCTTAGCGGCCGAAACGATCTCGAATGTGGCGGCAAAAAGATCTCGGGCAACGCCCAAGCGGTATCGGGGGGGCGCATTCTGCACCACGGCACGCTGCTTTTCAGCGTGGACGTCGATACCTTGGGGGCGGTGCTTCGTACCGATAAGGAAAAGCTTTCCTACCGCGCGGTCAAGTCGCATCGTGGGCGGGTTGGGAACCTTTCGGCGATGCTGGGGGAAGCCATCGGGATCGACGGCTTTATCGACCAAATTGAAAAGCAGGTCCTTGCCGAAACCGGGGCGGTTTCGATGCCCCCGCCGACAAGCGAGGCGATCGACGCCCTCACCGAGCGCAACCGCAGCCGCGAATGGATCTTTTCCGACAAGCGCTACCTCGTTGACTATACGCAAAGCCGCCGCCAAAAGTACCCCTTCGGTATCGTTAAGGTCGATCTTGCGCTACGGGGCAAAACGATCGAAGCCGCCACGGTATCGGGTGACTTTTTCGGCAAGCGCCCGATCGAAGAATTAGAGGCGCTGCTCGTCGGCCATACGACCGACGCCCTACCCTCTCTTCCAATCGCCGATTACATCGGCGGTATGACGGGGGAAGAATTCGAAGAATTGATACGGTAAGACCTATACCGAGCGCCTGCGGAAAAGCCGGCTTCCCCAAGCGGCGTTTTTGCTGAAAAGCACCCCCTTTCGGGGGAGGAGGTTGCCCGGTCGGCGGGGCACGAGAACAAAAGCTGTTCCCACCGTATCTTTATAAAAAACTCGGAACAACGCAAAACGCGCAGAAACGACAACCAAACCTTACCTTTTATAAAAAACCGAGCCGCGGATGCGGCTCGGTTTTCTTTTTGGTTTGCTGAACTGTACTATCGAATGAAATACTTTTAGAAATCGACTTCGGTATCGTAGTAGCAGCACTTAAGCAGCTTTTCCATCTCTTCGGCGTCGATCTTTCTGGGGTTGGAGCCGGTGCAAGCATCGGCAACGGCGTTCTTCGCGATCTCGGGCAGTCTTTCAAGGAAGATCTTCTCGGGAATAAAGCCCTCTTCGCAGGGCAGGCTGTCAAGCCCGTAGTGCTTGATGCACTGGGGAATATTAAGCGCATCGTTCATATCGCGCAGGTACTTAATGAGGTTGGCAACCTTTTCGTCGTCATTGGCGCCGCCAAGACCCATGTAATCGGCGATCACGCCGTAGCGCTTCTTCGCGGTCTCATCCTTGGCGTTGAAGGCGATAACCTTCGGCAGGTACATCGCGTTCGCGGCGCCGTGGATGATGTGGGCGCCAAGATCCTCAAAGATCGCGCCGGTCTTATGCGCCATCGAGTGAACGATACCGAGAAGGGCGTTCGAGAAGGCCATGCCGGCAAGGCACTGGGCGTTGTGCATCGAGGCGCGCTTATCCATATCGCCGTTGTAGGAGGCCACGAGGTTATCCTTTATCATCTTGATGGCGAAGATGGCAAGCGGGTCGGTAAACTCACAGTTAGCGGTCGAAACGTAGGCCTCGATCGCGTGGGTCATCGCGTCCATACCCGTATGGGCGGTCAGCTTCTTCGGCATGGTCTCGGCAAGCTCGGGATCAACGATCGCAACGTCGGGCGTGATCTCGAAATCGGCAAGCGGGTACTTAATGCCCTTCTTATAGTCGGTGATGACCGAGAAGGCGGTCACCTCGGTAGCGGTGCCCGAGGTAGAGGGGATCGCGCAGAAGCGGGCTTTTTTGCGCAGCTCGGGAATCCCGAAAACAACGCACATTTCTTCGAAGGTGATCTCCGGATACTCGTACTTGATCCACATCGCCTTCGCGGCGTCGATAGGCGAGCCGCCGCCGATCGCAACGATCCAGTCGGGCTGGAACTTTGCCATCGCCTCAGCGCCCTTCATAACCGTATCGACCGAGGGATCGGGCTCAATGCCCTCAAAAAGCTCGACCTCCATACCGGCTTCTTTAAGGTAAGCAACTACCTTATCGAGAAAGCCGAATTTCTTCATCGAGCCGCCGCCGACGCAGACCATCGCGCGGGTGCCTCTCAGATTTTTCAGCGCTTCAAGAGCGCCCTTTCCGTGGTAAAGATCGCGGGGGAGAGTAAAGCGTGCCATAGGTTTGTCTCCTTATTTTTTATTTCGAAAAAATTATATCATAGAAGGAGCTTTTTTGCAAGAGAAAAAGGGCGTTTTCCCCGAATATTTTAGGGGCGCCCTTTTCTTTTTTAAAAGAATTATTGATAGATCTGCATATAATTTCCAAGCATGGTTTCCTTGGAATAAAGCGCGATATTTTCTTCGGCTTTTACTCCCTTTTCCTGCTTAAAGGAAAGCCATTTTCGAATCGCTTCGCAAAGCGCTTCCGTATTCCCGTATTCAACGAATTCGGAATAGGCGGGATTCGCGATGCTTTCGGGCCCGCCCGCCAAGAAGCCGACGACGGGGGTACCGACCGAAAGGCTTTCGGCGGTCGGCATACTGAAGGTCTCCCGCTTACTGACGACGACGGTAAGATCGGCGGCAGCGTAATATTCGGCTAATTCCTTTGGCGAGGCGACCTGCCCGACGAAGGAAAGATTTTCGGGGGGGTCCTCGATGGCACCGTAATTGGCAGCCACGACAACCCGTACCCCTTCTCGCTTCAACCGTTCGCAAAGCTCAAGAATATAAGCCCCTCCCTTTAAGGTATCGGCGCGGGGGGTAAAGGACGCCGTTGCGTGAAAGAGCATTTTTTCCCCCTCGGCAAGCGAAAGCTTTTCTTTTACCGCTTCCCCGCCCGTGGGACGAAAGATGTTCGTGTCCACCCCGTTCAAGACGGTATATATGGGAAAATCCCCGATAAGGGGTGACGCCTTCGCGCGCGAAAGAAGCCAAGGGGATACGGCGGTAAAGGAAAGAAGCTCCTTATCAAAGAGCGCGTAGGTCCTTTTCAGCTTGCGGTAGGTTCTTTTCGTCCGATCGAAAAGCACCGATTGCGTGGCTTTCTTTCGGATCGGACAACGGCCGCACCCCGTCTGCCAGCCGCGGCAATCATAGGCGTGACCGCAGCCGCCGGTATAGGGAAACTCGGCGTGCAGGGTATAAACGGTTTTGATCTTATTCTTCGCCAAAAAGCGAAGCAGACGGTAAATATTGATGTTGTTGCCGTTGATGCACTGCAAATGCACAACGTCGGGCTTCTCTTTTTTAAGGATCCTTATGATACGGTTGGTCTGGATAAAGGCACCGTCATACTGATGCCCCGATACGCGGCGGTAGATCGCCGAAAGACGGTCGAGCAAAAGGTTGGAAACCGTGCAAACGCCGTCCTCCTTCGTATAGCGATTGGCCCGCGGTACGATCACGACCGATTCATACCTTTTTTCCGTAAGAGCGTGATGCAGATCTCTTACGATACGACCGGTGCTTCCCTCTCCGTATATACAGTTGATCTGACAGATCTTCATTTTGCCCTCTCCACAACCGACGAAAGGATCTCTCTCATTCTTTCACAGTTCTTTTTGGCGTTATGGTTCGCCATACCGACCGCAAGCGCTTTGTCAAGATATTGGTTACGGACGGTTTCGTTCTCGCAGATCTCTTTAAGCCGCGCCCCAAGGCTTTCTTTGTCGGTGATCACGTGGGCGCATTCGTTTTCCAAAAGATAATGCACCCCGGCAATGCTTTTGGGGGCATACATCACGAAGGGGCGACCCGACAAAAGCGAGTCCGCGATCTTGGTGGTAAAGCCGGTGCAAAGATCCCGGGCGTGAAATTCATCCATCGCCTCGGCATGGAAAAGAAGATCGCTTTCCTCGGTTCTTTCCTTCACCACACGATACGGGACCGGGCCGTGGAAGCGGATTCCCTTGGCCTCGTTCAACGCCTTTTCCACTTCGAAGCGCTGCGCCTTTCCGTATACGTCAAGATAATATTCCTCGGATATTGCCTGCAAGGCTTCCCCGATCTCGATCAGCGGCACGTGCCGCCCCAGCCCAAGACTTCCCATATACGAAAATTTTCCCTCGAAGGTCTTTTTCCTTTCAAGGGGGGTAAGCGAGGTCGGCTGATAAACGACAAAGCTTTCCTTCGGGAATTCCTTTTTATACATAGCCTGTAAAAATTCGCTGTTATAGATCTCGCAAGCACTTTTTTTCATAAGCTTGCGGAACACCCTTTTGGAGTTTTTGCGAAACAGCCATGAGAGAAAGGGATACCCTTGACCCTTCATATAGTTGTGCTTTTTTAAACAATAGTTCTCGGTATTAAAAATAACGATCGGAATGTTTTTTCTTTTGGAAAGGCGCATGGCGATCTTGGGGATGAAGGAGGCCTCTCCCACCATCACAACGATCACCTCGGGGGAAAATTCATCTACCCACCGATAAAAGGCGGGGCTTTGCCAACGCCCGCTGTTCCAAACCAGGTCGCGTAAAGAACGCGTTAAGGGATTTTTCTTAATGTATTTCGCGCTCGGCTTCGAGGCGGAAGCATTCTTTTGTTCGGTTTCTTCTCCGGTGAGAGGACGCCCGTACGTTTTCTTCCCCAAAAAAGCGTTCTTGGCCTCGTTATCGGTCAAGCGGTAATAACGGCGGCAGCCCGAAAAATTCGGCATTTCATTCGTGACGTAAAACTGGGCGAGCTTATCGGATTCCCAATCGCAAAAAAGCTCACTTAATACCTTGCCGTTCGTGCCGCTGTCCGATAAGGGATCGCAGGTTACAATCAACACGCGCGGATAGTTTTTCTCCATCATATTTCTTTTCCTTTCCCCGGGAATCGTTTTTCAAACCGTTAGGTATAGTTTACCATTTTTCCTTGTTTTTGTCAACCGCTGCCCAAAGCGGGTCACTTTTTGGCGCGATGGCGGTACTCGCGCGGCGAGATGCGGTAACGAAGCGTGAAGCGGCGCGTGAAATAAAACTGGTCGCAAAAGCCGAGGCGGGCGGCGATCTCGGCAACCGTCAGACCCGTGTTTTTCAAAAGAAGCTCGGCCTCCAAAAGGACGAGGTCCTCGATATAGGCGCGGGGGGTAAGCCCCATTTCCTTTTTAAAATGCTTTCTGAGCGTTACCTCTGCGACAAACAGCGAGGAAGCCACCTCGCTGAGCGAGAGCCCCACCGAAAGATTTTCCTGTATATACTTCATCGCGCGGCTGACCAAGGGCGAATAGCTTTTGTTCAGCATCTTTTCCTCGGGGTAGGTCGCCAGCATACGCGCGATCACCCCGTACAGAAGATGGCGAAAGGCGTATGCATCGCTAAGAGAGGATTGGGGATAGAGGGAAAGGAGCTTCGCAAGCTCACCCGGAAGAAGGGGGCAAGCGTGGATCGCGCGAAGATTTCGAAGCGCGTCAAGCCCATCACTCCCCACCATATTGAAATGGACGTACAGCTTAACGAGCCTATCGGGGCATCCGTAGGAAAAGGGGGTGTTGGGGGGGATCAGGTAAGCGTTTCCCGGCTTCATTTCGATCCTTTCGCCGTTATGGATGAGAAACCCCTCTCCCGCTTCTACAAGATAAAAGCAGGAATAGGGGTCAAGCGAAAGATCGCTATGCCAACGGGTATCAAGATCGACGTATCCGTTTTCGTGAATATAGAGCGCGGGGGGGTTCAAAAAAGCCTTTCTCGATATTTCGTGCATATCAAAAACTCCATATTTTATAAAGAAATATCTATTGTTTTCAAAGAAATTATAGGTTATAGTAAAAAAGAAGGATAAAATTATCCATATTCATTATACCACTCTTTTACGAAAAAGCAAGCGAAAGGAAAAATGTTATGTTTATTGACATCCACGCCCATTGCTATCAGGAGCGGCCGCCGATCGGCCCGCCCTTCCCCCATCCCGAGGAGCTGATCGCCGTTTATGACGCGCTCGAAATCGAAAGAGGCTGCCTTCTGCCGATCGTCAGCCCCGAGATCTATCTGCCCCAAAGCAACGAGGAAATCCTTCGCATTGCCGAAAAGTATCCCGACCGCTTTATCCCCTTCTGCAACATTGACCCGCGCGCTATGTCCAATTCGCCTTACGCGAAGCTGGATATTCCGCTTCAATATTATAAGGACAAGGGCTGCAAGGGTATCGGTGAGGTCATGCCCGGCCTCGAAATGCTCGACTACCGCGTGCAAAACCTTTTTGCCTGTGCCGAGCGAGTGGGGCTTCCCGTCATTTACGAGGCCGCCATGACGAAGGAAAACACCTTCGGTATGTATGATGACCCCGGGCTGCCGGGGCTTGAGATCACGCTGCAGCGCTATCCCGAATTAAAGATCTTCGGCCACGGCCCCACCTTCTGGGCCGAGCTTTCGATCCTCGGCACCCCCGGCGAGCGCGGGGTCGCGCACAAGATCTTCGGGAGCCAGTGCGGCCGCTTACCGTCGGGCCCGATCCTCGGCGAGGGGGTCGTACCGAAGCTGATGCGGCGTTACCCCAACCTCTACGCCGACCTTTCGGACGGGACTTCGATCAACATGTTCCTGCGGGACGAGGAATTCGCGCTTTCCTTCGTGCATGAATTTGCCGACCGTATCTTCTTCGGCACCGATTACTGCAACATCCGCGTCGGTACCAATTGCAATACCGCCGACGTCTTGAAGCATTGGAGAGAGACCGGCAAGATCAGCGAGGAGATCTTCCAAAAGATCGCCAGAGAAAACGCGATCCGCATATTCAACCTTTAAGAAAAAGGCGCCTTGCTTAAAACAAGGCGCTTTTTTTCGGCTTGCGGGGAAAAACGATCAAAAATCGCCTCTTTTCCTTATTTATTTTTCTTTTATCCCTTTACAAAGCGGAAACAATACAGTATAATGGGGTCTGGAATAAATTTAATTAAGGAGAAAAAAATGATTTATCTGGTTATCATTGCCGCTGTTTTGGCGCTTTCCTTCGCGGCGTTTAACTTTATCACGGTTAAGCGCATGCCCGAAGGCAGCGAAAAAATGAGCGAGATCGCATCGGCCATCCGTATCGGCGCCGGCGCGTTCATCAACTACGAGTACAAAATTCTTTACACCGTTATCGCCGTTGTTGCGGTGCTTTTGGCGGTCGTTACCACCTGGCACGCAGCCGTTGCGCTTATCATCGGCTCGGTCATGTCGGGGTGCGCCGGCTTCATCGGCATGAAGATCGCTACCTACGCCAACGTGCGCGTAGCGAATCGCGCCAACGAAACGCGCGATATCGGTAAGACGGTCAAGGTTGCCTTCCGCGGTGGCTCGGTCATGGGTCTTTGCGTTGGCGGCTTCGCCCTTTTCGGCCTTTTCCTCGTTTACGTGATCTTTGGTCTTGCCATGGGTCAGTTAGAGGTTACCGAGGCTTCTTACGTCAACCTCATCGGCCTTTCCTTCTGCCCCTTCACGATGACGCTTTCGGGCTACGCCCTCGGCTGCTCGCTGGTTGCGATGTTCAACCGCGTAGGCGGCGGTATCTACACCAAGGCTGCCGATATGGGCGCTGACCTTGTCGGTAAGACCGAGGCGCACATTCCCGAAGACGATCCCCGTAACCCCGCCACCATCGCCGATAACGTCGGTGATAACGTCGGTGACGTCGCGGGCCTTGGCTCTGACCTGCTTGAAAGCTTCGTCGGTTCGATCGCTTCGGGTATCATTCTTGCCTATCATATGTTCTCGAAGTCGATCGCCGAGGGAACCGGTATGTCGAAGGAACTGCTTTCGCGCCTTATTACCTTCCCGCTCGTGTTCGTTTCGATCGGTATGATCGCTTGCTGCCTCGGCATTGCCTTCCTTCTTTTCAAGAAGAATATGTCGAAGGATCCCCACAAGGATCTGAACGGCGCGACCTACGTTGCCTCGGGTACGACGATCGTGCTTGGCCTGCTCGTTTCCTTCCTCAGCTTCCGTGACTACACTTCGGCAGATCTTTCCAAGATCCTCGGCTTCTCGGCCGGTTGGCTTTCCCCTTGGATCGCGGCCGCTATCGGCGTTATCGCGGGCGTTGTCATCGGTATGATCGCAGAGCGCTATACCTCGGCCGACTATAAGCCGACGAGAAACCTTGCGCGCGCTTCTCTTGAAGGCTCTGCCCTCACTATTACGCAGGGCTTAGCGCTGGGTATGAAATCCTGTATGGCCCCCTGTATCATTCTCGGCGGCGGCATCATTATCGCCTACTACGTTTCGGGTATGTACGGCGTTGCCATGGCCGCTATGGGTATGCTTTCCTTCGTAACCGCTACGGTTTCGGTCGATACCTACGGTCCGATTTCGGATAACGCGGGCGGCATCGCCGAAATGTCGGGTCTGGATCCCGAGGTCCGCAAGATCACCGATACGCTGGATTCGGTCGGTAACACCACCGCCGCGATCGGTAAGGGCTTCGCCATCGGCTCAGGCGCTTTGGCCGCGCTTGCCCTGATGATCTCCTACCTCTATTCCTACAACGATTTCAACACCGATCTGATCCTCAATATGATCGAACCGATGACCCTGGCGGGCGCCATCATCGGCGGTGCGCTTCCCTTCCTCTTCTCGGGTATGCTGATCGAGGCGGTTGCCAAGGCGGCCCGTAAGATGGTAGACGAGGTTCGCCGTCAGTTCAAGCTCTATCCCGGAATTCTTTCGGGAACCGAAAAGCCCGACTATAAGACCTGCATTGAGATCTCCTCTAAGGGCGCGATCAGTGAAATGAAGATCCCCAGCCTTCTGGCGGTCGTCGTTCCGGTTGCCGCAGGCTTTGTCTTTGGGCCGGAGTTCGTTGGCGGTCTGATCATCGGCTCTACCCTTTGCGCTATTATGATCGCGATCTTTACCGGAAACTCGGGCGGCGCCTGGGATAACGGTAAAAAGTATATCGAGACCGGCGCCATCGAGGGCTCGGGCAAAGGAAGCCCCGCGCACGATGCCTCGGTCGTTGGTGACACGGTCGGTGACCCCTTGAAGGATACCGTTGGCCCTTGCCTTGATATCTTCATCAAGATCATGTCTACCGTTTCGCTGGTTGCCGTTGCGGTCTTCGCCAACAACAACCTCATGGATCTGATTACCCGCCTCTTTTAATAAATCGGGCGTCGCTTCAAGCGGCGCCCTTTTCCTTTTTATAAGAAAAAACGCGAAAAAAGGGGATAAGGCATTGACATTTTTTCTTTCGTATAGTAAAATTGATACGAAAAACAAAGGGGCGCTGTGCTTTGAGGCGTTGCTTCAAAGATCGGTGTCCTTTCTTTTTGATAATAAGGAGAAATTATGGAACCTACGCAAAAGAAAAACGGCTTTGCCAGCGGTATCGGCTTCGTTTTAGCCTCAGCGGGTTCAGCCGTTGGGCTTGGAAATTTATGGGGCTTTCCCTTTAAGGCCAGCGCCAACGGGGGTGCCGCCTTCGTATTCGTATACCTTGCGTGTGTCTTGCTGATCGGGATCGCCACGATGGTCACCGAGATCTATCTCGGTAAGCGCGTTGCCGCCAACCCCGTCACCGCCTTTAAAAGCGCGCATCCGAAGATGGGCTTCTTCGGGCTTTTGGTGGTTATGGTCCCCTTCCTCATTTCCTGCTATTATTCGGTATTGGGCGGCTATACCTTAAAGTATACCGTCAACTCCTTCGGCAGCAACAGCGGGATCCTTCCCTCCTTTTCCACCGATATTTTACAGGTCATTCTCTTCACCTCTCTTTTCTTCCTTTTGACCCTGCTTATCATCATGGGGGGCGTTAAGGGGGGGATCGAGCGCGCCTCGAAGATCTTAATGCCCGCGCTCTTCCTTATTCTCGTTTTTATCGCGATCTTCTGCCTTTGCCTTGGCGAGGGGGTCAGCGACGGGGTCAACCGCTTCTTAAACCCCGATTTCTACGCCTTCTTCCACGACGCGGAGGGGAACCTCAGCTTCAACGGCCTTTTGGCGGCCATGGGGCAATCCTTCTTCTCGCTCTCGCTCGGTATGGGGGCGATGGTCTGCTACGGCTCGTATACCGGTAAGGAGATCAAGATCGGCAAATCGGTGCTTATGATCTGCCTCTTCGATTCGATCGTTGCCCTGCTTGCGGGTCTTGCGATGTTCTCGGCGATCGGCGCGCTGTTGCCCGAGCAGCTGAATTCAAGCGGCGGCATCGGCCTGATGTTTAACGTTCTGCCCGAGGTATTCGATAAAATGGGCGCGGTCGGGCACCTTATTTCCTTCCTCTTCTTCGCCATGGTCTCGATCGCCGCGATCACCTCGGTCATCTCGCTTGCCGAGGTCGCGACCCAGTTTATCGTGCAAAAATGGAAGGTAAGCCGCAAAAAGGCGGCGGCCGCCGTGGTGCTTTCGGCCTTCCTTCTTTCGATCCCCGTCGGGATCTCCTTGGGGCGCGTCGGCATCTGCGGTGAAGCGGGCATCTCGCTTTTCGGCTTTGACCTGCTCACCTTCTTAGACGAAGCGACCAACGCCGTCTTAATGCCCTTCTGCGCCTGCGCCGCCTGCATCACCCTCGGTTGGGCGATGGGTAAAAAGAAAAGCCTTAAGGATTATTTCAATCCCCTCTATACCGCCGCTATGCTGAAGGAGGACGGGCTTTCGCTTGGTCGCCTTACCCCGATCTTCGCCGTTGCTGTTAAGTATATCGCCCCCTTGCTTATCCTCTTTTTGGATATCGCGGGTATCGTTACCAACGTATCGAAAAACGCGAATTACTGGTATATCATCGGCTTTGCCCTGCTGCTCGTCGGTCTTGCCGCGCTGCTTTATTTCCTTCTGCTATACAAAAAGGAAACCGGAACCAACGCCGACGAAATAGCGCTTGAAGAAAGCAAATAAAAGAAAATTAAAGAAAAAAGAGGAACCTCGGTTCCTCTTTTTTTATTCTTTTTCGGTGATCGTGACCGCATCCTCGCCGTCGATCTCGCGCACCTTTACGGCAACGCGCTCGCGGTGGGAGGTGGGGATGTTTTTGCCGACGTAATCGGGCTTGATCGGCAGCTCTCGCAGGCCGCGGTCAATAAGAACCGCCAACGTAATGGCGGCGGGGCGCCCCTTTTCAAAAAGGGCGTCGAAGGCCGCGCGGATGCTGCGACCCGTGTAGATCACGTCGTCAACCAGCACCACGGTCTTGCCGTTGATATCAAACGGGATATCGGTATGGCTGACGATCGGCTCATCAAGCGGGCCCTTGCGGTCGTCGCGGTGGAAGCGGATATCCAGCTCCCCGACGGGGACCTTTACCCCTTCGATCTTTTCAATATGCGCAGAAATACGGCGAGCCAGCGTTACCCCGCGGCGGATAAGCCCCACGAGCACAAGGTCAGCGGCCCCCTGCCTTCTTTCGATGATCTCATGCGAAAGGCGAATAAGGGTGCGGTTCATCGCCGCCTCGTCCATGATCTGCGCCTTGACCTTCTCACACGCTGCCATTTTCAAAATCCTTTACCTTGGCGTCGCAATAGGCGCAACGGTAGATTCCCTTATCCGAAAGGCGTACAGCGTAACGAAGCCCCTGCTCACAGGTCGTAATACAGCGGTTGTTTTGGCAATAGCGCTTTTTGGTATAAAGCGGCGGTACCTCAAGGGTCTCGCCCTTTTCGCGACGATCCGCATCGAAGAGCAGCTTTAAAATGAGCGCCATACGGATGTATTTTCCGTTATTGGCCTGACGGAAGTAGGCGGCGCGGGGATCTTCGTCAACCGCCGTATCGATCTCGTTGACACGCGGAAGGGGATGCAGAACGATCATATCCTTCTTCGCTTTTTTCATCTTATCGGCGGTAAGGATATAGCTATCCTTCAAGCGCTCGTAATCCTCGGCGTTCGAAAAACGCTCTTTCTGGATACGCGTCATATACAGGACGTCCAGCTTCGGGAGCGCCTCGTCAAGCGTCTTTGCGTATTCGTAGGGGATGCCCTTGGCCTTAACGTAGGTATCCTTCACGTAGCTCGGCAGCTTTAATTCCTCGGGCGCGATGATCACAAAGCGGATCCCCGTATAGCGGGAAAGCGCGGCGATCAAGGAATGTACGGTACGGCCGTATTTTAAGTCGCCGCAAAGCCCGATCACAAGATCCTCAAGCTTGCCCTTTTCGCGCCATATCGTGAAAAGGTCGGTCAACGTTTGGGTAGGGTGGTGATGCCCGCCGTCCCCCGCGTTGATGACCGGCACGCCGCTTTTCATCGAAGCGACGAGCGGGGCGCCCTCTTTCGGGTGGCGCATGGCGATGATGTCGGCATATCCCGATACGATGATCGCCGTATCGCTGATACTCTCCCCTTTCGTAGCGGAGGAGGATCCGGCATCCGAAAAGCCGAGGACCTGCCCCCCAAGCTCCAGCATCGCGGCCTCAAAGGAAAGGCGGGTACGGGTCGAGGGCTCGTAGAAGAGGGTGGCAAGCTTTTTGTAGCGGCAACGCTCGCGATAGTCCTCGGGATGCTCGATAATATCGGCGGCAACCTCGATCAGCGCACGGATCTCTTCAACCGAGAGGTCCATAATATC
>JAZRFI010000027.1:0-7822 GCA_045661285.1 Eubacteriales bacterium
ACGACAGGGCTACGATCCGACTTCTTTGGGGAGACAAGCAATCAAAAGGGGAGGGAAGCGCCGAATTTTTGCAGGAAAGCGGCGTACCCAAGGCAGGAAAGATCGCCGTCGGTCGCGCGATCTTTGCCGCGGGAAAGGCCTTTTTTTCCTATTCGCCCCCGTGGGGGATCTTGACCGGTGTCCGCCCCTCCAAGGTCGCTACCGAGATCTTATTGAAGGGGAACGGTATCCGTGCTTCGCGCGCGATCCTTCGCGATGAATATTTCTTAAATCCACGGAAGGCTGCCCTTGCGGTCTCGGTGGCTACCAACGAAGCAAAGCTGACGAAAAATCTGCAAAAAAATCTTTGCAGCGTTTATATTTCGATCCCCTTTTGCCCCTCGCGGTGTGCGTATTGCTCGTTCGTTTCGTATACGTCGGGCAAGCTGCTTTCGCTGATCGACGAGTATCTTATCGAGCTTCATAAGGATATCGATGACATTTTTTCGATCATTCGCGAGGCAGGGCTTACGGTCGCTACCGTCTATATCGGCGGCGGCACGCCAACCGTTCTTTCTGCCGAGCAGATGGCAAGGCTTCTTTATAAGATCGGGGAAAACGTCGATCCCTCAACGCTGTTAGAATTTACGGTGGAGGCAGGGCGCCCCGATACCATCACCGAAGAAAAGCTTCGCGCGATCAAGGATGGGGGCGCGGGGCGCATCAGCGTCAATCCGCAAACGCTTTCCGAGGAGGTGCTTCGTTCGATCGGGCGCCGCCATACGGTAGAGGATTTTTACAAGGCGTATGCGCTGGCAAGGGAGGTCGGGATCCGCACGGTCAACGTCGATCTTATCGCGGGTCTACCCGAGGATACCTTCCGCGTCTTTTCGGATTCGCTTGACCGCGTGATCGGTCTTGCCCCCGAGAATATCACCGTACATACCTTTTGCGTGAAGCGCTCGGCCGAGATGCGCCAGCGGGACGGGATCTATACCTTGAACGGGGCAGACGCCGCGAAAAGCCTTGAATACTGTCAGATAAGGACTAAGCTTTCGGGCTATCGCCCTTATTATATGTATCGCCAGAAGAATACGGTCGGCAACCTCGAAAACGTCGGCTACGCGCTCCCCGGGCACGAGGGACTTTATAACGTTTTTATGATGGAAGAGCTTCACAGCATCTTCGCCGCGGGCGCGGGGGCGGTCACCAAGCTGATGCGCTATCGCTTGCCGAGCGAGGGCGGAAGTGTGATCGAACGCATATTTATGCCCAAGTATCCGTATGAATATCTAAGGGAGGCCGAGCGGTTGCGTCTTGGCGATCGCGAAGCGGGCATTCCCTCACGAAGAGAAAAGGTACTTGAATTTTTCAATCGCTAATCCTCTTACAAGGAGGTAAAAAATGATAAATGCCAAAACCTCGTTCCGAAACGAAGAGGAAATGAGGGCGTATATAAACGAGGCGGAAACGCTTTATAACGATCAGCTTTCCTTGGCGGCAGAGTATATCCTTTCGCAAAGAGAGCATCGCATCGTAACCCTTTCCGGCCCCTCTTGCTCGGGTAAGACCACCACGGGGAAAAAGCTGATCGAACGGCTTTCCCGTATGGGACAACGGGTGCATCTGGTATCGCTTGACGATTTTTTTCTGCCGCGCGATCTTTTGCTGGCGCGGGCCGCCGATAACGGGGGGAAGATCGATTTCGATTCGCCGAATACGCTTGATTACGCGTCTCTTTCCTCGGTGATCGCCGATATTCGCGCCAATCGCGCCGTAACGCTTCCTAAATTCAGCTTTCTTACCGGAAAGCGAGAGGGAGAGGAGACGGTTATCCCCCAAGAGAACGATCTTTTCCTTTTTGAAGGCATCCAAGCGGTGTATCCCGAGGTCACCTCGCTTCTTAAAAATCGGGAGGGGGTCAGCGTTTTTGCGCGGGTCAACCGTTCGATAGCACTGGGGGAGAGGGTTTTTGAGCCCAACGAGATCCGCCTTTTCCGTCGCCTTGTGCGCGATTATCATTTCAGGGGTGCTTCGGCCTCCTTTACGCTTGATCTATGGCAAAGCGTACGCGAAAACGAGGAGAAGCATATCTTCCCGAACGCGCTTGAATGCGATATTTATATCGATTCCACGCTTTCCTACGAGATCATGGCGCTTTATCCTTTGTTAAAAACCGTTCTTTTGTCCCTACCGCCCGAATCCCCCCATAACGGTATGGCCAAGAAGATTATTGCCGCGCTTGATAAATACGAGCCTATTAAGAAAGGTCTTATTCCGCAGGATTCGGTATCCCGCGAATTTTTAGGATGAAAAAATGACTGTTTTATTTGAAAAGGTTGCATTACCGCAAAAAGGGGACGGCTGGTACGTCCTTATTTCGGGCAATACGATCGCCTCGATCACGAAGGAGCGCCCGCAGGGCGATTTCGATAAGACCGTAAGAGGCGAGGGGTGCTTGCTTACCCCGGGGCTTTGTAACGCCCATACCCACACCGCGATGACCATCTTTCGCGGCTACGGTGAGGATCTTCCGCTTCAGCGTTGGCTTACCGAGCGGATTTTTCCCGCCGAGGACCGTTTGAGTGAGCGGGCCGTATACCTTGGCTCCAAGCTCGCGATCGCCGAGATGCTGGCGGGCGGCGTTACCTCCTTTTCCGATATGTATTTCTTCTGTGACGCCACGGCGCGCGCGGTTTACGAAAGCGGCATCAAGGCTAATCTTTCGCGCAGCATCGTCAGCTTTGACGAAAACGCCGACCCCGCCGCCGATGAAAGGGTGCTTGAAAGCCTTGCCCTTTATCGGGAATGGGACGGCGAGGGGGAGGGAAGGATAAAGATCGACTTCTCCTTGCACGCCGAATATACCAACAAAGCGCCGATGGTGCGCTATATGGCCGAGCAGACCAAAAAATATAACACCCGCATGCAGATCCACCTTTCGGAAACCGAAAAAGAGCATCGCGAGTGCATCGGTCGGCACGGCGTTACCCCCACCGCCTTCTTTTTACAAAACGGCCTTTTCGAGGCCCCCGTCAGCTGCGCCCACGGCGTATATCTGACAGACGAAGACCGAAGCATTCTTTCCGAGGCAGGGGCTACGGTGGTGCATAACCCTATCAGCAACCTAAAGCTGGGAAGCGGGATCATGCCGCTTGCCAAAACGATCGCCTCGGGGGTGCGCGTCGCCCTCGGAACCGACGGGGCGGCCTCCAATAACCGCTTGGATCTTTTGCGGGAAATGCAAACGGCGCTTCTTTTGCAAAAGGGCGTATCGGGCGACCCCGAAAGCATAAAGGCGGGGGATGGGCTGCGTCTTGCCGCCGAAAACGGCTATCTTTCCCAGGGGAGAGAGGATTCGGGGCGTATCGAGGTCGGTGCCCGCGCGGATCTTGCCCTTTATAAGCTTACCTCGCTTCCCAACCTTCCAAGCATAGACCCATCTGTTTCACTGGCCTACAGCGCTTCTGCCTCGGATACGGTTTTATCCATGGCAGACGGCCGAATTTTATATGAAAACGGTGTATTTACAACGCTGGACGTGGAAAAACTGAAATATGAATTTCTCAAGATGAGAGAGCATTATTTCGATTAATCTTCCGGAGGGTGTATGCTATGCCGAAAGCCGATCAGAGGAAGAGCCGCGGGGGCGGCCTTTTGGGGGGCGTGTTTGTTCTGACCGTCGCCAATCTTTTGGTTAAGGCTTTCGGCTTTCTTTATAAGGTACCGCTTAACGGTATCCTTGGGGACGAAATGGCAAACGTCAACGCCGCTTATTCGGTGTACGCCCTTTTGTATATGATCTCAACCGCGGGGATCCCCGTGGCGGTATCGGTCATGGTGTCGGGGGCGGTAGCCGAGAGGGACGGAAAAAGCGTTGAAAGGATCCTTCGTGTCTCGCGCACGGCGCTTGCGCTGATCGGCGCGCTCGGAACCGCCCTTATGCTGATCCTTGCCCCCGCGATCTCAAACGCCAATTCGGGTGGGGATTCTTATCTTTGCCTTCTGGCGATCGCCCCCTCGCTCTTTTTCATCGCCATATGCAGTGTCTACCGCGGCTATTATCAGGGCTTCGGGATTATGACCCCCACCGCCGTATCCGAGGTGATCGAGGCGGTTGGAAAGACGCTTCTCGGCCTTGCCTTCGTCTTTTTCGTGTATAGGGTGGGGAAGGGGGGCTTGCATCTGGCGGCCGCCTACTCGGTGTTCGGTGTCAGCGTAGGGATCGCTTTAGGCTGCTTCTACCTCGGTTCGGTTAGGGGAAGGTACGCTTCCTCGGGGCGCCTTTTCGTTCCCGAAGAAAAAGAGGGGATGCCGCTCTCTTTCGTGATTCGCCGTCTTTTTTCGATCGCCTTTCCGATCGCCCTTACCTCGGGGGTGATGAGCGCTTCGTCTTTGCTGGATGCCCAGCTGATGCGCCCGTTGCTTGAACGGTATTACGGCGACGCGGCCTTGGCCAAGGCGGTGTATTCGGATTATTCGACGGGGGCCTTGACGCTTTTTAACCTACCGGTCGTCTTTATTTATCCGATCGCTTCGGCTATCGTGCCCTATATCACAGCCGCCCGTCATGAAAAAAGGCCGGGGCAGGCCGGTACCGTTATCGCTACCGCCTTTCGCCTTTCAGCGGCACTTTCGATCCCGATTTCCTTGTTTATGAGCATTTTTTCGCGCCCGCTTCTTTCCCTCGTTTTCTTGGGGGACGGCGATATGGCGCAAAACGCGGGCGACCCCTTCGCGCTTTTGGCGCTGTCGGTCTTCCCGATGGCGCTTCTTGGGATCGGGAACGCGGTTCTGCAAGCGAATGGGGAGCAGAGAAAGCCGGTTCTTTCTATGATGATCGGTATTTCTCTTAAGCTGCCCGTGCTTCTGCTTCTGACCCCCATCATCGGGCCTTCGGCCGCCCCGCTCGGAAGCTTTCTTTTTTATAGCGCGGCCGCTTTGATGAATCTGTATTTTATTTTCCGCAAGACCTCGTTTTCGCTTTCACTCGGTCGCCCCTTTTTGGTCCCGCTTTTTTCTGCTTTTCTTTCTTCGCTTTTAGGGGCGGCGGCGTACCGATTCTGCGAGCCCCTTTTGGGACTCTTCGCTCTCCTTCCTTCGGGAATCGTCGCGTTTTTGCTTTACGCTTTCTTCTGCCTTTCCTTCGGTTGCGTGTCAAAAGAGGATCTTTTGCTTTTGCCAAAGGGGGAAAAGCTTGTTGGACTTTTTAAAAAAACTTCATGGATAAAATAGAGGAATGACCTATGGATCAGGAAATCAAATCTCTCATCGGTAAAGAAAACTACTCATTCTCCGACCTATGCCGCATCGTTTCGATCCTTCGCTCGCCCGAAGGCTGCCCCTGGGATCGGGCGCAGACCCACGCTTCGCTTCGCCGTTATCTGATCGAAGAGACCTACGAGGTCGCCGAAGCGATCGACGAGGGGGATCCCGCCCTTCTCAAGGAGGAGCTTGGCGATCTTTTGCTGCAAATTCTTTTTCATGCGGATATGGAAAGCGATTCGGGGCATTTTACCGTTGAGGGGGTCATCTCGGACGAAGCGAAGAAAATGGTCGATCGGCATCCGCATATTTTCGGTACTGCCGATACCGAAAAAACGATCGCCTCGTGGGAGGAAAAGAAAAACGAACAAAAGGGCAGAAAAACGCTCTACGATAAGCTATGCTCGATTCCCACGTGCTTGCCTGCGCTTTTGCGCGCCCAGAAGATGATGGAAAAGGGGGCGGTGTATCAGGGGAACCAAGCCCTTACCCGTATGCTTCTTGAAACGCTTGAGGAGGGGCAGATCGGGGTCGAGGAGCTGGCGTGTGAAGTTTTGCTTACAGCCGTTTCGTTTTTTGCCGAGAAAGGCGTTAATTGCGAGGAAATTATTTCCAAAGCGCTTACAAAAGAAAGAGAAGGCTATAAAAGCCAAGCTTCCCGATGAAATAAGGAAAAAACGGCTTTTTTGCACTTTTAACAAAGAAAGCGTGGGTTTTTTTCGAAAAAAGCCGTAATTTGTCGTCGCAACTTACAAAAATTAACAATTCGTCCAAAAACTATTGAAAAAATGTACAAACTATGGTATACTTTTACCATAAACATAGAAACTGTGTTTAAAGAGAAACAAAATCTAAATAAAGGAAGGTAAAATCATGAACAAAGCTCAACTCGTCGACGTTGTCGCAAAGGAAACCGAACTGAAGAAGAAGGAAGCCGAAGCCGCCGTTGAGGCCGTTTTCAAAGCCATCGCCGACGCGCTTGCCGATGGGGACAAGGTCCAGATCATCGGATTTGGTACCTTCGAGGTTAAAGAGTGTGCCGAAAGAGAAGGTCGCAACCCCTCTACCGGCGAAAAGATCAAGATCGCCGCTTGCAAGCGTCCTGCTTTCTCCGCCAGCGCTTCTCTTAAGGGTGCTGTCAACGGTTAATGCGTCTTGACAAATACCTGAAGGTTTCTCGTATTATCAAAAGACGGACTATTGCCAATGAAGCCTGCGACGGGGCGCACGTTCTTGTGAACGGGCGCCCCGCCAAAGCTTCTTACGACGTTAAGCTTAACGACGTGATCGAAATCGGCTTTGGCACAAAAACCGTCAAGGTCCGCGTGCTCGACATTGTGGATAGCACCAAGAAGGCAGACGCCCCCTTGATGTACGAGGTTCTTTCCGATTAACTTCATAAAAGCATATATGCAGCTTCGGCTGCATATATTTTTTTTAACCGAAGATTTTGGAAGGAGAACCGACATGGGCGTTATCAATCCGCAGGTTTCCCCCGCCCCAACAGGGGGAAAGCATACTCTTTTCCTCAAAAACCGCGAATATCTGTCGCTTGAAGGAGTTATCGAGGTCAACAGCTTTGACGAGGAGGTCGTGATCCTTAAAACCGAGGGCGGACAGCTGACGGTGGAGGGGGAAGGGCTTCACGTAAAAAAGCTTTTGCTCGAGAATCGGGAGGCTGTGATCGAGGGGAAGATCCTCTCGCTTTCCTATACCGATCGGCATGAAGCAAAAAAGGGCGGCTTCCTTTCGCGCCTTTTCGGGTAAATGGCGGTTTCGATGTCGGCGCTTTTGCGCCTTTTTCTGTATTCATTTTTATTCGGCATATTCTTAGGTCTCTTTTATGCGCTTTTTCACTTGGCGTCGTCTTTTGTAAGCACGCACAAAGCTCCTCTTTCCGAAGACCGGATCAAGACTCTTCCCGAGCGGGTAAGGGTCTTGGCTCGGAAAGAGAGGAAAAGCAAGATCGTAAAAGGGGCCTCTTTTTTCTTTTCCTTTTTCGGGGAGATGATCTTTTGCCTTTTCACCGCCGCCTCGCTGGCCATTTTCTATTATTCCTTTAACGATGGGATCCCACGTCTTTTTTCCTTGCTTGCGGTTCTTTTGGGCTTTATCCTATTCCAAAAAACGCTGGGGAGCCTTTTTAAGCGCCTTGTTGATCGCCTTTATGCGTGTTTGTATCTTCTTTTCCTATATGTGTCGGCGTATCTTATTAAGCCCGCGCTTCTTTTCGCTTTCTCGGCTCTTTTGCGCGTGGGGGGATTTTTTCTTGCCGTCAAAAAACGTCTTGTTTCTCTCGTCTTTTCGGTATGCTCCCCGATCCTTACGAAGCGTTATATGAAAAAAGAGCTTTCATTGGTAGGTCGTCTTTCTTGGTTAGAAGAACTTTCCGATTTATGATCGGTATTCTTTTTTTCTTTATGAAAATAATAAGGTCAGATAATAAAAGAGGGGGTGTCGGTCATAAAAGGAAGCCTTTCCTTTGCTCACGGCTTTGCCGAGGGGGCGCTTGATAATGCCTACGCCTATATGGGGGCGCACGTGAAGGAGAAAGACGGGCGCTATACCTATCTTTTCC
>JAZRFI010000028.1:0-9352 GCA_045661285.1 Eubacteriales bacterium
TTGTGACCGAAGAAGGGATCGTGACGCTTGCAAGGCCATCGCAATCGTAGAACGCCTTCTCACCGATTTCTGTGACCGAAGCGGGGATCTCGATGCTTTTTAGGCTGTCGCAATTCTCAAATGCGCGAGAAAGAACCGAAACCACGGGCAACCCCTCGTAAAGCGGAGGGATGATTACGTCCGTGGCTTCCCCTTCGTATTTCGAAACGAGATAGGCCGTTTTATTTTCGTTTAACGTAAAGATCAAGCCGTCGGTATACTCGGGGGTTTTGCAAATCAAGCAGGCCCGATCCTTCCAGCTATGCCCCAAGGGGTCGAGCGCTTCAGTCTCGGTGGCGATACAGTTGGCACAGTCATAGGTGCGAACGCCTCCTTTAACACAGGTCGGCTCGGTCGTTACCGTGCCGTTATCCCAGCTATGCCCCAAGGGGTCGATCACCTCGGTTTTGATGTCGGTGCAGTTGGCGCAGGCAAAGATACGAACGCCCCCTTTAACACAGGTTGGCTCGGTCGTTCCCTCGCTACGGTTCCAGCTGTGCTGACAGGGGAGAATGGTCAAAAGGGCGGTCTTAGGCGAGGGAAGGAGATATTCCATGGCATCAGACGGGTCCTTAAAAGAGAAGGTAGCCGTCATCGTATACGTACCGGGCTCGGAAGGGGCAGAGGAAAGAATATTCCCCTTTGCATCCTTAAAGCTGTACGTGACGCGCAAGACGGTGGTGTTGACACCGAAGGCCCGATAAACATTCACGCTGACAGCCTCGCCGGTATAGGTGACTTCTTTGTCAGCAAGCCGGATGTCCTTCCCGAGATCCTGCTTTTGGGATGAGGGGGTTGTTGTGGTTACGGGTACCGTCGTTGTCGTGGGCCGTGTGGTGGTCAAGGGCGCCGAGGTGGGCAAAAGACCTCCGATCCCCGAAAAGTCGCAGCTTGTAAAAAGCAATAAAGCTGCCGTAAGCGCAAGCAGGAATAAAAGTATTTTTTTCATGGGCTTCTCCTTAATGTTATGGAATGAAAGCAAAAATGCGCCCGCAAAGCGAGCGCGTCCAAAAGGCAATCCGCATTGCTGCGACACGGGCCTTTTTCATGCACAGTAAAAAGCAAGAATCCGTGCGTGAAAACGACGGTGTTATCATTACTTTAACATAATAAACAACATATGTCAAGTTCTTTCTATAAATAAAATAAAGCAATAAAAAGTAAAGAAAAAGAAAAAAGGACAGCCGCAACTGTCCTTTCCCTTATAACGAGAGGATCATATCGGTAAGCATAGAGGCGGTCGAGGCAAGGCAGGTGGCGCCGGCTTTGCGAAGCTCATCTTCACCGCCGAAGCCCCAAAGAACACCGACCGAGTCCATCCCGTTGGCCTTTGCGCCCTCGATATCGTAGCGGCGGTCACCAACCATCACCCCGTCAGCGGGGTCAAGCCCCGTGGTCGCGAGGATATGGGCAAGGAGCGAGGGCTTATCGGCGAAGCTGCCGTCAAGGCCGGTGGCAAAAAAGTCGGTCATAAAGGGGGCGATACCGAATTTTTCCGAGATCGGCACCGAAAAGCAAAGCGGCTTACCCGTAGCCAGATACAGCGAAAGCCCGGCTTCCTTTAACGCGGCCAGCATGGGGAGAACGCCGTCGTAGAGAATGTTGTTGAAAAGCGCGCCCTGTTTATAATATTCGCGGTAAAAGGCAACCGCTTGCGTCGCATCCTGCTCGGAAAGGCCGTAGTAGTTATGAAAGGCGTCATAGAGCGGCGGGCCGATGACGTTGGTGGTGACCTCGGCGGCGCTGATCTTCCTTCCCATGCGGCAAAGCGCGTGGGCTACCCCCTCTAAGATCCCGGGGCGCGAATCGATCATAGTACCGTCCAAATCAAACAAAACGAATTTTTTGGCCATACAAGGGCTCCTTTCACGGGCTTTTTCGTTCGATTGAAGTATACCACAAAAAAGAATGGCTTGCAAGAACCTTGACAAGAAAAAGAAGCGGCTTTATAATAAAAGAAAAAAAGAAAGGGGAAGGCGATGAAGCTTTTACACTGCGCCGATCTGCATCTTGACGCTTGCATGCAGACCCATCTGCCCAAGGCTGCCGCCCGCGAGAGAAGGCGAGAGCTTTTGGGGGTCTTTTCACGCCTTGTCGCGTATGCCGAGGGGCAATCGGCCGCCCTTTTGCTGGCGGGGGATATCTTTGATAGCTCCACCCCGTCTCCCGTGGCGAAGCAGTTCGTTCAGGATGCGATAAGATCCCACCCCGCCGTTTCTTTTCTTATGCTGACCGGTAATCACGACGGCGCGGGCTTTTCGCTGTTTGACGGCGAGGATATCCCCGCGAATCTGACGCTTTTTTGTGACCGTTTTGAGAAGGTCAGCTTCCCCGATTGCGATGTATACGGCTTCTCGGGTATGGAGATCCCGTACGATGAGCTTATTCTTGATAAAGAGCGCAAAAACATCGTCCTTTTGCATGGGGCGGTGAAAAAAAGCGGTAAGCCGAAGGCGGGGGAGATCGTTTTATCTCTGCTCGCCGATAAGGGGATCGATTATCTGGGGCTTGGGCATTACCATGCCTACCAAAGCGCACCTCTCGGTAAGCGGGGGATCTACGCGTACGCCGGTTGCCCCGAGGGGCGCGGCTTCGACGAATGTGGGGAACGCGGCTTCGTCCTTCTCGACACCGAGGGCGAGGGGATTGCCCACCGCTTTATCCCCTTTGCAAGCCGAACGCTTCACGATCTTTCCTTGGATATAACCAACCTTTCCGATATGCAAGCGATTCTGGATGCCGCCGAAGCGGCCGTTTCCCCCCTTCCCGATACCGATATGGTCAAGCTTACGCTTACGGGGTATTTCGAAGAGGGGCTTATCAAGGATACCGACCGTCTTGCAAATAAGCTGAACGAGCGCTTCTTCTTTGCCGAGGTGAAGGACGAAAGCCGCCTGCTTTTGCGCCCCGAGGACTACCAAAACGATATTTCCTTAAAGGGTGAATTTATCCGCCGCGTGCTGGCAAGCGGCCTTTCCGAAGCGATTGGGAGCCGTATGATCGCCGCGGGCCTTTCGGCGCTGCGGGGAGAGGAGCCGGAGCTATGAAGCTTTTATCCTGTCATATCCTTGCCTTCGGGGGGATCGCCGACCGAAGGATTGAATTTAACGAAGGCATCAACGAGCTGTGCGATAAAAACGGAAGCGGAAAAAGCACCCTGGCCTCTTTTATCAAGGTGATGCTGTACGGCCTTGAAGGGGAACGCAAAAAAACGCTTGCCGACAACGAAAGAAAGCTGTACGCCCCGTGGGGCGGCGGTCGCTTCGGCGGCAGTCTGACCCTTTCCCACGAGGGAAAGATCTACCGTATCGAGCGCTTCTACGATCCCGACGAGTTCGCCGTGATCGACGTTGAGACCGAGAAGCCGACCGACCGCTTCGGTGAAAGTGTGGGGGAGGCGATCCTTTCGGTGGACGCCGACTCTTTTCTGAAAAGCATTTATTTATCGAGCCGCGGTACCCGCGCTTCGGCTACCACGAACCTTACCGCCAAGCTTACCGACCTTTCGGGGGAGATCTGGGATCTCGGCTCATACGATAAGGCCGACCGCCTCTTGGAGGATCGGCGAAAGGAGATCGCCCTCTTCCGCGGCCGCGGCGGGCTTCTTGCCGACGCTGAGGATAAGCTTTACACCTTAAAGGAAAAAAAGCGCGACTCGGAAAATGCCCGCGGGCGCGCCCTTTTGGCCGAGGAAGAAAGAAAACGCCAAGAGGCGCTTCTCTCTAAGATCGGGGATGAGAAAAAGGCGGTCGAGGCGCTTATGCTTCGCCTGCATAAGCAAAACGCCGAAAAGGGGCAAAAGGAGCTTTCCTTGCGCCTCGGGGGCGAGATCGCCGCGGCAAGGGAAGGTCTTTCGGCGCTTGCTTCTCGCTTCCCGATGGGGCTTCCCACCGAGGAAGAGGAGAGAAATTTGTATACGGTCGCCGAGGAAGAAAGGCGGCTTCTTTGCGCGTATCACGATGCGCTTCTTGAAAAACGGGGCGAGGAGGAGAAATATCCTTCGGCGCTCCCCACCCAAGCGGATTGCGAAAAACTTTCCTCTCTTTTGATAAAAGAGAATGAATTGAAAACGAAACTTTACAAAAAAGAAGAACCGAAGAAAGAGGGCGGCGACAAAAAGGGGCTGCTTGCAAAGCTTCTGCCCGCCGCGCTGGGCGTTTGTCTGTTGGTTGCTTCCTTCCTTCTTTTTAAAACGTCATCGTTTGCCGCCTCCTTCCTTCTTTGCTTGGCGGTAGCGCTTGTCGGCGGCTCCTTCCTTTTTGCGAAAAAGGAATCGGTGCCAAAAGAATGCCCCCCTGTCGCCCCTGCTGAGGACGAATCGGCTTCGCTTTGCGAAGCGATCGACACGCTGCTTTCCCGCTTTTTCGGAAAGGAGACCGATCACGCCCGCGCCGCCGCTATGCTGAGCGAGGCGGTTATGCGCCTATCGCTTCTTCGGGAAGCTTGCGATCGCGCCAAGGAAAGGCATGTATTGAAAAAGCAGGAATGTGAAACGCTTTTCGCGCCCTACGCTTCGCTGGGGCAAGACCCCGCCTCGATCCTTTCTTCCTTGCGAGAAGCAACGAAGCAGAAGGAAACGCTGGAAAGTCTTATAAGCGAAAAAGAGAAAACGCTTGCATCCTTACCGCCTTCGGTGGGAGAAAAGGAAAACGAGATAAACGCCACCGAGGAAGAGCTTTCGGCGCTTTATGGGGAGCTTTCCGCAGCCGAACGGCGTGCGACCGAGGAAACGGCGCGCCAGGGGGCGATCGCCGAAAAGGAAAGCGCTCTTTCCGAAGAGCTTCCTCTGCTTCTTGCCGAGATCGAGGAATGTGAGGAGAGGATTTCTTCGCTCAAAGAGAAAAAGGAGATCCTTGATAAAACGAGAAAACTGCTGGGGGAAGCCAAGGCTGCCTTGGAGACCCGGTATCTTTCGGGGGTACGCGAGCGTTTTGCCCACTACGCCGCCGCCCTTTCACCGAGCCTTACCGACTTTACCTTGGATACCGACCTTTCGGTGGGGCTTGTGCGTGAGGGGAAAAGCCGTGAAAGCGGATATTTTTCAAGCGGCTGGCAGGCGCTGATCGAGATCTGCCTTCGCCTTTCGCTGCTGGATGCCCTGTATCCCGAAGGGCGCCCGCCGCTGATCCTTGACGACCCCTTCGCCCTTCTCGACGAAGAAAATCTTTCGCTGGCAAAGAAGCTGCTTTCCTCGCTTCCCGATTGCCAGATCCTCTATCTTACCGCCCACGAAAGCCGTAGCCTTTCGTGCTAAAAACGCAAAAGCGCAAGACAGCCGTCTTGCGCTTTTTTGTATATAGGAAAAGACTTATTCAACCGGCGAAAAGGTGACGTGGCCGGTTGAAAGATCGGCATCGCGGACCTTTACGGTCACGGGGCTGCCGAGGGTAAGCGATAGCTCGCCCTTTTTAAAGGTCTTGGCTTCTTCGTTATAGACGAAGCCCTCGGGAAGAAGCGAAAGGGGAAGCAGCCCCTCGCAGGTGTTTTCGAGCTCTACGTACACCCCAAAGGCGGTAACGCCCGATACCTGCCCCGAAAACACCTCGCCGATATGATAAGAAAGAAATTCGGCCTTGAAAAGCGCCTCGATCCGCCGCTCGGCCTCCAGGGCGCGAAGCTCGGTCGCGGTGGCGGCGTCGGCCGCCCGTTTTGCGGCGGCGCGGTATTTTTGGGGCTCGGCATCCCCAAGAAGGCATGCCCCGATGATGCGGTGGGTCACAAGGTCGGCAAGCCGACGGATGGGGGAGGTGAAGTGGCAGTAAAGCGGGATCGCAAGCCCGAAGTGGGGAAGCGGCCGCTCGGTATAGGTGGCCTTGGCCATCGAACGGATCGCCATCGTTGAAACCGCCGAGGAGCAATTCTTTTCCTTCGCGGTATCCATGATCGAGGAAAGCATCGGCAAAGTCAGCTTGCCGCCCTTACCGAGAGGGGGAACGGGTAGCTTGTTCGCTTTCAGGAAGGAAACGAGGGCGTCGACCTTTTCGGGCGGCGGCTCTCCATGCTCACGGTAGACGCAGGGGATGCCTTTTTCGGTCAGAAGTGTTGCGACCGCGCGGTTGGCGAGCAGCATCATGGTTTCGATCATTTTTTCGCTTTCCCCGCGCTCGGCCCGTTTGACCTCGGTGGGGATTCCCTCGGGCGAAAGGGTGATGATCGCCTCGGGCGTTTCAAAGGAAGGAACACCGCGCGCTTCATCTGCCCTTTGCAGCTTACGGCAAAGCGACCGCATACGAAGAAGCGCGGGCTTTACCGCCTTGTATTTTTCAAAGAAGGAAGACTCTTCCCCTTTTTCAAAAAGGTCGTTGATCTCGGCGTATACCCCCCGCTTTTTCGAGCGGATGATCGAGCGCACGATCTCGGTGCTTAGGATCGCGCCGTCCTTCGAGAGGGTGATGAGGGCGCTCAGCGTCCATTTATCCTGCCCCTCGTTTAAGGAGCATGCGCCGTTGGAAAGAGAAGGGGGCAACATCGGCACCACGCGGTCGGCAAAATAAAGACTGGTGCCGCGCGTGTGGGCGGTGCGGTCCAGCGCCGAATAGGGCTTCACATAGGCAGAAACGTCGGCAATATGCACGCCGAGAAGATAGCCGTCCTTTAAGGCCTTTAGGGATACGGCGTCGTCAAGATCCTTCGCCCCCGCGCTGTCAATGGTAAAGATGGTCTCGCGCCGCAAATCCACCCGCCTCTCGGGGGAAGGGGGAAGGGCCGCCATTTTTTCGGCCTCCCGCAGCGTTTCGGTGGGAAACTCGCTCTCGATCATAAGCTCTGAAAGCACGGCCTTATCGTTTGACGTGCGACAGTTGGCGGGGCCGAAGGATTGCAAAAGGCGGGTTTCTTCTCCATAGCGGGGAAGAGAGACCTCAATTTTGTCGCCAACCCTGCAGCGATCCTTCGGGTTAAGACCCAAGGGGGGGATGCGCGGGCAATCGGGCAGAAGGTAGATTCCCCATTCTTCATCCTTTACGACCACACCGACGACCGATCGCCGTTCGGCCCGAACCGAAAGAACCTCACCCTCGCACCGATCACCCTTTTGGGTAAAGCGGATCTTGACGGTATCCCCGTCAAAGGCATCTCTTGTCTTTTTGGCGGGAACGAAAATATCACTCTCCCGCCCCTCGATCTTAACGAAGCCGTAGCCGTTGCGGTTGCCGATGAAAAGCCCCTCGCCGCTTTTTTGGGGGGGCGTGTGCCCTTTACCCGCCCGCCTTTTGGCAAGCGTTTGCATAGGGGTCGCCTTTTTTCCTTTTTTTGTATAGCTTTTTTTTGCGTTTTTCTTTTTCATGATAACGAAAAGGCGGGAAAAATTCCCGCCTTTATCCTTCTTCTTACAGATTGATGGTTTCGCTGGTAGCACTACCGACAGGAGATTCGTTGTCGGGATTGTACTGATACGTGGGCTGAATGATGTAGACCAGCAAAACGAGTACGACGAAAACGATCGAAGCGATCGCCGTGATACGGGAGAGCAGCTTATCCTTTTGCATGCCCTTTTCTTTGCCGTAAAAGGTCTCGGTCCCCCCGACGAGGGTGCCCGAAAGGCCCTTGCTCTTCGAGCGCTGCAGCAAAACCGCAACGATCACGACAAGGCCGGACAAAAGCATTAAAGAGATTAAAACGATATCCAGTGCGTTCATGGTAATTCCTTCCTTCTTTATAACAGAGCGTAAGACGCTTTCTTTACAGTACAAAACATTGTACCATATCCTTTTTAAAAATGCAAGATGTTTTTGAAAATTTCTTGAAGGAAAGAGAGGGAAAAGAAAAAAGAGGGGGGATTTTGCAAAAAGCGGTCTTGATTTGTCGGGGTCGCTGTGCTACAATAAAAGAAAAAAGGGGGGCGGCCGATGCTTGCTTTGGCAGTTCGCAACACCAAAAAACTTGTGCGGCGCTACGTTGCCGCCGAATCGATACGGCTTGGCCGTTTTTTCACCGAAAAGGAGATTGCCGCCACTATGGCCGCCTCTCTTTGTATTCCGGAAAAGGAAGAGGTTACGCTGCTTGACCCAGGCGCGGGTACCGGCATTCTTTCGGCCGCCGCGATCGAGGAGATCTGTATTTCGGGCGGCGTTTCACGCATTTATTTAGACGCGTATGAGAACGACGTGCGTTTTCTCCCCATGCTGAAGGATAACCTTGAGCGTATCCGGAAAAAATGCAAGCACGATTATAATGTGCGCCTTTTCGCCTCGGTTTATGAAAAGGATTTTTTGGAGGATGCCGTCGGTATTGGGGAAGCATACGACGGAAAGCGTTATGACCTCGTGCTTCTTTCTCCGCCCGAGGGCGTGATTGAAGACGGTGGCTTTGCCGACGCCTTTTGCAAGCGGGTCAGCCCGCGCGGAAGCGATCTTGCCTATCTCTTTACCGAGGCGGCGGCCGCCCGCCTTGCCGAGGGGGGGCAAATGGCCGCCCTTCTTCCTCGCGAATTCGCCGACGGCGTGCGCGCTTCGGTCATGCGCCGCCGCTTGCTTTCCGTAGCGCCCCTGATCTTTATGGCGCTGTATACCCAGAAGAGCGGGCGCCCCTATCCCCGTATTCTTTTCTCCTTCCGCCGTGGGGATACGCCCCCGGAGGTAGAGATCCGAGCCGTTAGCAGCAACGCGGTGAGAGACCTGCCGCCCATTCCGTATTCGATGGCGGTGTCCACCGATGAATGTAAGGTTTTGTTAGCAAAAAAGCCTTCCGACTTTGCTTTGATACGTGCCATGAACACACTTCCTTGTCGCCTTTCAGACTTTGGCCTTTTGGTTCGCACGGGGCTTACCATCGAAACGCGGTACCCCGAATGTATGCGCAAGAGCCGCCAAGACGGGGCGATCCCGCTTCTGCATCCCGCGGGGCTTTACGATGGGCAGATGCACTTTCCCCCTAAAGGGCGAGAGAAGCCGTATATCGTGCCGCGCATCCCCTCCTTAAAGCAACCGAACCGCACGATGCTGCTTGTCAAGCGTGTGCCCTCGCGCGCCGAGGGGCGGCACTTGGTGGTGGGCGTTTATTTCTCGGGTCTTTTGCCGAAGGATGCCTATATCAGCACCGCGAATAAGCTGAACGTGATCGAGGCTGAGCGCGGGGAAATGGATTTCACCTTTGCCCTGGGGCTTTCGGCGGTCCTTTCTTCAAGCTACTACGAGCGCTACTGTTCGCTTACCTTCAGCGCCCTGCGTGTCAATGCGGCGGCCCTTTCTTCGCTTCCTTTGCCGAGCAAAGAGGTCATTTTGGCGATCGGGCGCCGTCTTTCCTTTGCGCGTGACCGTTCGATCCGGGTGATGGACGCGGTCGCCGGTGCCGGGCTTGCGCCAAGTCGGGGGCC
>JAZRFI010000029.1:0-15077 GCA_045661285.1 Eubacteriales bacterium
AGCGAATCCGGGATCTCCATGGTGGAGGGGGTGCCGTATTCACAGGTCGGGATGGTGCCGATGGTAAGAACGGCCTCGGGCAGAATGTACTGATCCAGCGGAACGCCGGCAACCGTGAAGGCGGTCGCTACCGGGGGGTGGGCGTGTACGACGGCGCCAACGTCAGGGCGCTGCTGATACACACGCATATGCATCTTGATCTCGCTCGAGGGGTTCAGCTTACCCTCCAGCTTTTTGCCGTTGCCGTCTACCTTGATGATCATATCGGGGGTGAGGTCGCCCTTCGATACGCCGGTAGGCGTGCAGTAGTATTCGTTGTCGTTGACCTTGACGGAGATATTACCGTCGTTGGCGGCTACGAAGCCCTTCGCGTAGATCTTATGGCCGATCTCGCAGATTTGTTTTTTGATTTCGTAAGGTGATTGCATATCCTTCTATCCTTTCTTATTTCGTCACGATCTTCATCGTGTCAAGCGCGATCATATATTCTTCGTCGGTGGGGATCACAAAGGTGCGAACCTTGGCGCCTTCGGCCGAAAGATCGACCTCCTTGCCGCGGGGCGCGTCTGCGTTGAGCGCTTCGTTGATCTTGATGCCGAGGAAATCCATATCCGAGCAAACGCGGGCGCGCAGCTCTTTATCGTTTTCGCCGATACCGGCGGTGAAGATAAGGGCGTCAACCCCGTTCATCGCGGCAACGTACGAGCCGATGATCTTTTTGATGCTGTAAACCAGCATATCGAGCGCAAGGCGCGCGCGATCGTTTCCGGCGGCGGCAGCGTCTCTTACCTCGCGGCAGTCGCTCGAAACACCCGAAACACCGAGAAGACCCGACTTGGAGTTGAGGATCTTATCGGCTTCGTCGGCCGTAAGGCCCTCCATTCTCATCAGATAGGGAACGACGGTGGGGTCGATCGTACCGCTGCGCGTACCCATCGGCAGACCCTCTTGGGGGGTGAAGCCCATCGAGGTATCGACCGCTTCACCGTACTTGGTGGCGGTGATCGAGGAGCCGTTGCCGAGGTGGCAGGTGATGACCTTCATCTCGCTGAGCGGCTTGCCCATCAGTTCTTCTACACGACCGACGACGTAGCGGTGCGAGGTGCCGTGGAAGCCGTAGCGGCGGATCTGATACTTTTCGTAGTATTCGTAAGGAATGGGGTAAATGTAGGCGTAATCCGGCAGGGTTCCGTAGAAGGAGGTGTCGAATACGCATACGCAGGGCTTGCCGGGCATTTGACGGCGGCAGGCCTCGATACCCTTGATAGCGGGCGGGCCGTGAAGGGGATTGATCCCGACGATCGACTTCAAGTAATCGATCTCTTCTTCTCCCATCAGCATCGAGCGGCGAAGCTTTTCGCCCCCGTGCGCGACGCGGTTACCGATCGCGTCGATCTCCGAAAGGTCGGCGATCACGCCGAGATCCTTATCGGTAAGAAGCTTCAGGACAAGGGCGATCGCGTCGTCGTGGTTCGCAAAGGTAACCTCGGCGCGGTAATCGTCATGCCCCGGGCGCTTGTGGGTGATCGCCCCGCCGATGCCGATCTTTTCGCAAAGGCCCTTGGCGATCACGTTTCCGGTGTCCATGTCAAACAGCTGGTATTTGAGCGATGAACTTCCGGCGTTGATGACCAGGATTTTCATATTTTTATCCTCCGTAAGGTTTTATTATCTGAATTCAATGCTCGTCATGCACGCGCTTGGATTCAAGCGACAGCTCGTTCTCGCGAAGCGAGCCGGCGATCCTTTCCTCGTTGCGGTAGACGATGTAGTAGCAAAGCGCGTCAAGCACCATCAAGCGCGAGACGTGCGAATTTAACGCCAGCGTGCTGTGCCGTACCTCCTCGGTATCGGTGATCAGCGCGATATCGCTTTGCCGAATGATGGGCGAGCGTTCGGTCCCCGTCACCGAGATCGTGGTGACCCCGCGGCTTTTGGCTAACCGAAGCCCGTCTACGATATCCTTTGAAGAGCCGGATTGAGAGATACCGATCACCGCATCCCCCTCTCCGAGCTGGGAGATGGCAATGGTTTGCATGTGCGTATCGCCGTACGCGTACGTATTGCAGCCCGCGCGCAAAAGCTTGTTGGCCGCGTCACTCGCTACCGAAGCGGAGGAGCCAAGACCGATCAGCACGCATTTGCGAGCCGAGGCGATGACGTTGGCCGCCGCCGTCATACTGTCTGCCACCAAAAGGCGCTTGGTACGCTCAAGCGACAGATACGCGTCGTTACACACCTTCTCAAGGATCTCAAAGCAGCTGTCGGACGAGGAGATGTTGGGGGAGATCACGCGGTTCTCCTTCTCCTGCGCCAGGGAAAGCTTTAATTCCTGATACCCCGAATAGCCAAGGCGCTTGGAAAAGCGCACGATCGTGGCCTCGCTGCTGTTGGAAAGAGACGCAAGCTCGGTGATCGAATAGGGCAGCACCTCACCGGGGTGAGAGAGCAGCCAATCGGCCACCTTTTTTTCACTTTTTCCCATATCGTCATAAAGGAGCTGCATTTGCAAGAGCGTTCTGTTCATAGCCTTCCTCCTTTATTTTTCGCAAAAAAGCAAAAAGATTTTTCATCACTTACCATTTTACTATATATGCGCGCGTTTGTCAATAAAAAAATGATTTGTTTCCAAATCGTTCATAAATAAAAAAAATCTCCGATAGAAGAGGTCGTTTTTTCTCGTTTTTCACGCACAAACGAAAAAAGTTTTCAAAACAAGGCCGTTTTTTGCCTCTTTTTTGAAAATATCTTTCATTTTCCCCCAAAAAGAGGCGAAAGAAACGAAAAGCGTCCCCCGCCCGCTTCTTGACAAGCGAACCGCGGCTTGCTATAATAAGGACGCAAGCGATATAAATTAATAAAAAATGAAGAGTAAAAGCCCCTGCGTAAAGTGCCCTTGGGACGGGGAGTTGCCCAAAGGACGAAGAGATCTCTCGCGGTGGGGGCTTTGCATCCCGCTTCCGACAAAGGGCTTCCTTTTTGCCGTGAATACGGGAAAGGAGGTTTTTCTTTTTATGAAAAAACAGCATAAGGGCTTGGCAAAGAACCGTGGCCTTCGAAACGTATACGTGCTTTCCTCGGCGGCGATCCTTTCCGCGATCAGCTTTCTTCTGGGCTTTCTTGCCAAGATCATCCAAGGAACGGGGATCCTTCGCTTAACGATCGAAAACCTGCCGGTGATTTTTGCCGGGGTCGCCTTCGGCCCCGCCGTTGGGGCGGCCGTCGGCATCAGCGCCGATCTGCTTTCCTGCATCACGGCGGGGCAAGCCCCGCTTCCCCTCATTACCTTGGGGGCGGCGGCCGTGGGGATCGTATCCGGGCTTTTTGGCAAGCGCATCTCTTTGCAAAAGCCGCGCTTCCTTTCGATCCTTCTTTGCGAGGCGGCGGCGCAGACCGTCGGCTCGCTGATCATCAAAACGGCGGCCTTAGCGATCTTCTTTCCCACGATCGAGGGGTGGCTTTTCGCCCTTCGGGTACCGACCTATCTTCTGATCATCGCCGTCGAATCGGTTTTGCTTTATTTTCTGCTCCGCTCCCCTCTCGTCGGGCGTGAGCTATCCAAGATCCTTCCCAAAAGAACCCCCACCGAAAAAGAGGAAAAAGAATGAACATTCAAGAAACCATGGAATATATCCACGCCGTCGGGTCCTTGGGCAGCCGCCCCGGGCTTTCGCGCATCGAAGAGCTTTGCCGCCGCCTCGGCGACCCGCAAGACTCTCTTCGCTTCATCCACGTAGGCGGCACCAACGGCAAGGGCTCGGTCTCGGCTATGCTTTCGTCGGTCTTAACGAAGGCGGGGTATCGCGTGGGGCTTTATACCTCCCCTTATCTTTACGATTTTCGTGAACGCATGCAGATCGGCGGTAAGCCGATCGGCGAAGAGGCGCTTTGCGAGATCATGGACCGGGTAAAAACCGAGGCCGACGGGATGCCCGACCGCCCCACCGAGTTTGAGCTGATCACGGTGGCCGCCTTTTTGTGGTTTAAAAACGAAGGGTGCGACCCGGTCATTTTAGAGGTTGGGCTTGGCGGACGGCTGGACGCCACCAATATCATCAAGAAATCGCTGCTTTCGCTGATCACCGGCATTTCGCTTGACCACACCGCGATCCTTGGGGATACCGAGGAAGCGATCGCGAAAGAGAAGGCGGGTATCTTTAAGGAAGGCTGCCCCGCCCTCGTCGGCGAGGTCACCCCCGCGGTCAAAAAAGCCCTTTCCGAGGCCGCCCGGGAAAAGGGGACGCCCCTTTCCTTCCTCGATCTTTCCTCGCTTTCGATCAAAAGCGAAGCGAAGGAAGGGATCCGCTTCCGCTTTGAGAAAGCGGAATATTCGATCCCCTTCGCCGCCTCGTATCAGCCGAAGAACGCCTCGCTCGTCTTAAAAGCGATCGCCGCCTTGAAGGAGGGGGGGCTCCCCATTCCCGACGAAGCGATCAAAGGGGGGCTTTCCTCGGTATACTGGCCCGGTCGGTTTGAATATTTCTGCCGCGACCCCGAGGTCGTTTACGACGGCTCTCACAACCCCGAGGGAGTCAAGGCCACCGTCGAAACCATCAAGCGGCTTTACCGCAAAAAGAAGATCCTGCTGATCACGGGCGTGATGGCGGATAAGGATCACGCCGCCATCGTCAGCTCGCTTGCCCCGCTTGCCGATACCGTCTTTACCGTTACGCCCGATAACCCCCGCGCGCTTTCGGCCGACGCGCTTTGCGCAGCCTACCGCCGCAAGGGGGTCTCTGCGCTCTCCCGCCCCTCGGTCAAGGAAGCGCTGAGGGATGCTTCTCCCCTTGCCGCCGCCTTCCAAAAGCCGATCTTTATCCTCGGCTCGCTTTATCTTTACAAAGAGGCCAAGGACGCCTTTTGCGCATGTCGCGACGAAGGGATCCTCTGAAATCGCCACTCGCGTTTGCCCCCCAACGAAAGGGGGGCTTTCTTTTTTCTTTTTTAAGGGCGAAAAAAGCGTTTTTTCGGTCTTTTCCCATTGACAAAAAGCAAAAGACACGCTACAATATAAAAAACAAATAAGGATGAGGTGTCAACCTATGGTTGCGATAGTAAACAGCGACATTATTTTACGTGACCGTGTCCTTTCGGGGCACGCCCTTCTCTACTCCGATAAGATCGAGGGGATCGTTAAAGAAGCCGATATCCCGAAGGATTGCGCGATTATCGATGCCAACGGCGGCTATACCGCCCCGGGGCTTATCGACCTGCACATTCACGGCTACCTCGGCAAAGACGTGTGCGACGGCTCGGTCGAGGGGCTGCGTACCATTTCGAAGGGGCTGCTTAAAAACGGCGTGACCGGATTTCTCCCCACGACGATGACGGTTTCCGAGGAAACCATTCGCCTGTCGCTTGAAAGCTGCCGCGAGGCGATGAAGGAAGCCGGCACTTGGGAGGGGGCCGCGATCATCGGCGCCCATGCCGAGGGTCCCTTTATCAGCGCCGCCAAGAAGGGCGCGCAGGACGAGCGGCATATCCAAAAGATCAACCCCGCCTTCGTGAAGGAATACGCCGACGTCATAAGTCTTTTGACCCTGGCGCCCGAAGAGGATACCAAGGATTTTGCGGCGATCCGCGAGATCAAAAGAGATACCGACATTCTCATCTCGATGGGTCATACCTCGGCCGATTACGAAACCGCCGTCGCTTCAACCGCCGTGGGCGTTTCTCACGCTACGCACCTTTATAACGCCATGACCCCGCTTACCCACCGCGGCCCCGGTGTCGTCGGCGCTGTATTCAACACCGACGTCAGCTGTGAGCTGATCGTAGACGGCGTGCACGTAAACCCCGCCCTTTACGATATGGTTTGGAAGCTGAAGGGCAGAAAGCTTTGCTTTATCACCGACTGTCTGCCGGCCGGCGGGCTTTCCCCCGGAAATTATACCTTGGGTGGTAGCGACATTGTGTACGACGGTACCATCTGCCGCCTGCTTGACGGGACGATTGCCGGAAGCGCCCTGGCGCTGAATAAGGGTGTTCTCAACGTATACGAAAACTCCCGCATCCCGCTTCACGAATGTGTCAACTGCGCTTCCTTAAACCCCGCCACCGCCCTCGGCATCGCCGACAAAAAAGGCAGCCTGGAGGTTGGCAAGGATGCGGATATCATCATCACGGATAAATCCTTTAACATTCAAAAAACCATAATTGGAGGAACGATAAAGTATGAAAGTGCAAGCAAAACTTGACAAAAACTACGCCCCTCTCGCTCTCCTTTGCCGCAAGATGCGCGAGGAGACCAAGGAGGTAGGACAGGACATCGTGATCGCCGCCGTACGCGATAACGGCTACACGACCGTCTACAAGACCCGCATCCATCCCGACGGAACCGGCCACGACGAAGAGAACTTTCTGTTCGTTGACCGTATCGCCAAAACGCTTCTGTGGGTATCGGGCGGCTTCCGCCTGGTGTTAGCCGGCAGCCCCGCTTGCGCCGATTATCTTAAGCGCACCTTCTGCTACGGCGGCACGCGTGATTTCGACGTACGGTTTATGGAGCGTGTATACGAAGAAAAATTTGAAGTCATCGGCTGCGCCCTTTCCGCGGCGCCCGAGGAAAAATCGGCCGCCGCGCCCATCGGTCGCCACCTGGACGGCTGCCGCATCGGCTTTGACGCGGGCGGATCCGACCGTAAGGTCAGCGCCGTTATCGACGGGGAGACCGTCTATTCCGAGGAGGTCGTCTGGTTCCCGAAGCTGCAGGAGGATCCTAAGTATCACTACGAGGGCATCCTTTCGGCGATGAAGACCGCCGCCTCGCACATGCCGCGCGTTGACGCGATCGGCGTATCGAGCGCGGGCGTATACGTCAACAACCGCATCATGGTCGCTTCTCTCTTCTTGAAGGTCAGTGACGAGGATTTTGAAAAGCACGTTAAGAATATGTATCTTGACGTTGCCAAGGAGCTGGGTGAAAACATCCCGATCGAGGTTGCCAACGACGGTGACGTCACAGCGCTTGCCGGGGCGATGAGCCTTGACGAAAACGCCGTTCTCGGTATCGCGATGGGTACCTCGGAGGCGGCCGGCTACGTCGATCCCGACGGAAACATCACCGGCTGGCTGAACGAGCTGGCCTTTGCCCCGGTCGACGCCAGCCCTCTCGCCATGGTCGACGAATGGTCGGGCGACTACGGCTGCGGCGTAAAATACTTCTCGCAGGATGCGGTCATTAAGCTTGCCCCCGCCGCGGGTATTACGCTTGACGAAAGCCTCTCCCCCGCCGAAAAGCTCAAGGTCGTACAAGGCCTTATGGAAAAGGGTGACGAGCGCGCCGCCGCTATCTACGAGACCATCGGCGTCTACTTCGGCTACACCCTCGCCTATTACAGCGAGTTCTACGATATCAAAGAGGTTCTCATCATGGGTCGCGTTACCTCGGGTGAGGGCGGCGTTCTGATCCTTAAGAACGCCCAAGAGGTTCTTGATATCGAGTTCCCCGAATTAGCCAAGAAAATGAAGCTGAATATCCCCGACGAAAAAGCCCGCCGCGTTGGCCAGTCGGTCGCCGCCGCCAGCCTGCCGAAAATCGGATAAGATCCTTTTTTCGATCGGATCGAAGCTTCTCCCCTTAGAAAAAGTGGTGCGAAAAAGCGCCACTTTTTTCTTTTTTTCTTCTTGCAAAGGCGCTCTTATAATGATATAATTACAAGTGATAAAAAGAAAAGAGAGACGCGTGATGAACACATTAAAGGAACGGTACGTAGCGGCCAAGCGAAGGCTTTTTCGCCGCTATTACGGCATAAAATTAAACGCGCCGCAGGTAGAGGCGGTGTGCGCCGAAAGAGGACCTCTGCTCGTTTTGGCGGGGGCGGGGAGCGGAAAGACCACGGTGCTTGTTAAGCGCATCGTGCATCTTATTCGCTTTGGTGACGCATATGAAACCGATTATTTTCCGCCGAGCCTTGACGAGGCGGCCGTCTCTTACTTAGAGGAGCTGGCAAAAAAAGAGCCGATCAGCGTTGAGGAAATAGAGAATATTCTACCTTGGTTTGCCCACGATCCCTGCCCGCCTTACGCGATGCTCGCGATCACCTTTACCAACAAGGCAGCGGGCGAGATCAAGGAAAGACTCGCGGCGGCTCTTGGCGACCCTTCGGTCAGTACCGATATCTGGGCGGGCACCTTCCATTCGATCTGCGTGAAGATCCTTCGCTATAACGTTCTTGAAGCCGGTTACAAGAGCGGCTTTTCGATCTACGACAGCGACGATCAGAAGCGCGTGGTTTCCGACGCGATGAAGGCGCTGAATATGGACGATAAATTTCTGCCCGTCAAAAGCGTTCTTAACGAGATCGGCAATGCCAAAAATAACCTCCTTTCCCCCGATGAATTCGAGGACCACGGCGATTTCCGCTTAAAGCAGGTCGGCAAGGTATACAAGGAATACCAAAAGCGCCTCCGTGAGGCCAACGCGCTTGACTTTGACGATATCATTATGCAGACGGTCAAGCTGCTGGAAAAATACCCCGATATCGCCGCGCGCTATCAGCATAAATTCCGCTACGTCTGTATTGACGAGTATCAGGATACCAACTACGCCCAGTTCCGCCTTTCCGAGCTTTTGTCGGCAGGGCAGCGCAACATTATGGTTGTGGGAGACGACGATCAAAGCATCTACCGCTTCCGCGGGGCGACGGTTGAAAACATCCTTAATTTCGACGCGACCTATCCCGACGCCCGCGTGATCAAATTAGAGCAGAATTACCGCAGCACGAAAACCATTTTGGAGGCGGCGAACGCCGTGATCGCCAACAATTCCATGCGGCACGACAAAAAGCTTTGGTGCCAAGGCGAGGTCGGCGAAAAGATCACGGTGCATAAGGCCGATACCCAAAACGACGAAGCCATCTGGATCAAGGATAAGATCCTCTCTCTTGTCAGCAAAAAGGGCTGCCGCTATCGCGATATCGCGATCCTTTACCGCTTAAACGAAATGTCCCGCTCCTTGGAAGGGGCGTTTGCCAAAAGCGGGATCCCCTATCGGATCCTTGGCGGTCAGCGCTTCTACGACCGCAAGGAGATCCGCGATATGGTGGCGTATCTGCACGTCATTGCCAATCCCGACGACAATCTGCGGCTTCTTCGCATCGTGAACGAGCCGAAGCGCAAGATCGGAGACGCGACGCTTAATGCCGTTGCCGAGATCGCGGCGCGCGAGGAGATCTCTTACAGCCGCGTGTTGGAGGAGGCGGGTGTCTATCCCGAGCTGCAAAAGGCCGCCCCGCGGCTTTTGGAATTTGCCGCGCTGATGCGAGGGCTTCGCGCCGAAGGCTGCGGTGTTTCGGATCTTATCCGCCTTGTGTACGAAAGGTCGGGCTACGGCGAGATGCTCAGGGCCGAGGGCGAGGTCAGCAAGACCCGCATCGACAATATCGGGGAACTCGTCAGCGCCGCCGCCGAATACGAAAAACGGGTAGAGGAGCCCTCTCTCGTTGGATTTTTGGAGGAGATCTCGCTGATCAGCGACGTCGATAAGTACGACGAAAACGCCGACGCCGTGGTGCTGATGACCATTCACAGCGCCAAGGGGCTGGAGTTTCCCACCGTCTTTTTGCCGGGGCTGGAGGAGGGTGTCTTCCCCGCCGCGCAGGTGCGGGATGACCCCGCCGAATTAAACGAGGAAAGACGCTTGGCGTACGTCGCCTTAACGCGCGCCAAGGAAAAGATCTTCATTTCGCATACGCATGAGCGAATGATGTACGGCCGAACCGCCTACAATCCCCCCTCCCGCTTCTTGCGTGAGGAGATCCCCGAGGAGCTGCTGGAAAACGATGCGCCCAAGCGCGCCTTTGCCTCCACCGCCTATCGGCCGAGCGCAAGCCCCTCGTTCGAAAGCCGCCTGTCGGGCGAATTTCTGCGCCGCCCCGCCCAAACGGCTGCCCCCAAGCACCCGCCGATCGGTGGCTTTACCCGCTTCACGGTCGGGGATCGCGTTTCCCACGCCGTATTCGGGGTGGGAGAGATCCTTTCGGTGAAAGAAATGGGGGGCGACCTTTTATACGAGGTCCGCTTTGACGGGGGTTCTACCAAAAAGCTGATGGCCACCTACGCCAAGCTTCAAGCGGCCGATTGAGTTCCTTTTTAAGCGTACCCGATTAAAGGGGAGGCTTTTGGGATATAATAGCACCGAACCAAAAAATACAAGGTAAGGAGAAAGAATGATGGCAAAATACAAATGCACCGTCTGCGGCGAGATCTTTGAGGTGGTTACGGGTGAGCCCGTCGTCTGCCCCAAGTGCCGCCAAAGCGGAGACAAGGTTATCAAAATTGAGGAGGACAAAAGCATGAACAAGTACGCAGGAACCAAGACCGAAAAGAACCTTGAAGCGGCGTTTGCCGGCGAATCCCAGGCGCGGAATAAGTATACATATTTCGCGTCGGTCGCCAAGAAGCAGGGCTTCGAGCAGATCGCGGCGCTCTTCTTAAAGACCGCCGACAACGAAAAAGAGCACGCGAAAATGTGGTTCAAAGAGCTTTCGGGCATCGGTGACACCGCCGAAAATCTTCTGCACGCCGCCGAGGGCGAAAACTACGAATGGACCGATATGTACGCAAGCTTCGCAAAGACCGCCGAGGAAGAGGGCTTTACCGAGCTTGCCGAGAAGTTCCGCCTCGTTGCCGCGATCGAAAAGCATCACGAGGAAAGATACCGCGCCCTGCTTAAAAACGTAGAGCTTGCCGAGGTCTTTGCCAAATCCGACGTGAAGGTATGGGAGTGCCGCAACTGCGGTCACATCGTGGTCGGCACCGCCGCCCCCGAGATCTGCCCCACCTGCGCGCATCCGAAGGCCTATTTCGAGATCCACGCCGAAAACTATTGATTTTCAAAAAAAGAAAAGCCACGCGCTTGCGCTTATCCTTAACGGAGAACACGCAAGCGCGTTCTTTTTTGCATATAGCATGAAAAAGACTTCTTATATTATTTTATAAAAAAATACCGTTTTTCGAAAAAAAGTATTGACAAACGACTTTTAGCGTGCTAAAATAAGCCCATATTAAAAGCGTTGACGAAGAGGGCGCGGGTTCTGAATTTGCAGAGAGACGGCGGTTGGTGAAAGCCGTTAAAGGAAGACCCGGCGTTTGTAGCTTCTGAGCTGAGGGGAAGAAAGAGTGATCGAGTAGAACCCCTTCGTGCTTGCCGCGTTAGTGCATACGGGCTGATTGGCCCTGAGTGGCAGAACTTCTGCAATTTGAGTGGTACCGCGGGTATTGTGTAACAAGCTCGTCTCAAAGCATGTATCTTTGCGACGGGCTTTTTTAGTTCCGTCCCCCGAAAAAGGAGAGAAAAATGAAGGGTCTTGACCAGAAAATCCGCGAAATGGCGGGAAGAATCCGTGAGCTTCGCGAGATCGAAAATCTGACTACCGCGCAAATGGCGCAAAAGACCGCCGTATCGGAAGAGGAGTATATTGCCTGCGAAAACGGGCTTTCCGACCTTAATTTCGCCTTCATCTACCGTTGCGCGCAAGCCTTTAACGTAGACGTTACCGATATTATCGAGGGTAACAGCCCGCGTCTTAAATCCTATACCCTGACAAGAAGCGGCGAGGGGCAGAAGATCGAGCAGGCGCACGGTATGACCTATTTTAACCTGGCGCCCAACTTCCGCCACCGCATTGCCGAGCCGCTGTACGTTCACAGCGTATACAGCGAAGAGGCCCAGCATAAGCCGATTGAGGTGACCACCCACACGGGGCAGGAATGTGACATCGTTATCTCGGGTCACTTGAAGGTAAAGGTCGGTGAGCATGAGGAGGTCCTCGGCCCCGGCGACAGCATTTACTATAACAGCCTTTCGCCCCACGGCATGATCGCCGTCGGCGGGGAGGACTGCCTCTTTTACGCGATCGTTCTTAATCCGACGGGCGAAGAGATCCCCGAGCTGCCCGCCACCAAAAAGAGCGAGAGCGAGCGCTTGAAAAAGGACGAGCAGGACCGTATCTATAACCGCTTTATCGAGGTGACCGAAAACGAAAACGGCACCCCCCTCTCGATCCGCTTTAAGAATACCGAGCGCTTTAACTTCGCCTTTGACGTTTTAGACGCCATTGCCGAAAAGGATCCCGATAAGACCGCCCTTTTACATATCGGAAACGATAAAAGCGAGCGGCGCTTTTCCTTCCTTGATATCAAAAAGGCTTCCTGCCGCGCGGCCAACTACTTCAAATCGCTCGGCATCAAGCGGGGGGATCGCGTTATGCTGATCCTTGGGCGGCATTACCAGTTCTGGCAAGCGATGCTCGGCCTTAACCGTCTTGGCGCGATTGCCATTCCCGCCCCCAACCAGCTGCTTGACCACGACCTTGAATACCGCTTTTTGGCGGCGGGGGTCGATACCGTGCTTTGCACCGCGAGAAGCAGCGTTTCGGATGAGGTCGATAAGGCCGCTCTCAAGTGCCCCACCCTTCGCCACAAGATCCTCGTAGACGGGAAGAAGGAGGGCTGGCGCAGCTACGACGAGGAATGCGCGCTTTTCAGCACGCATTACGATCGGGACGAAAGCACCCCGGGCGGCGACGACCTGATGCTGATGTACTTCACCTCGGGCACCACCGGCTACCCGAAGATCGCCGCGCATACGTATAAATACCCCTTGGGTCATTTCCATACCGCAAAATACTGGCATAACGTCGATCCCGACGGGTTGCACTTCACCATCTCGGATACCGGCTGGGCCAAGGCGATGTGGGGCAAGCTCTACGGCCAATGGCTCTGTGAGGCGGCCACCTTCGTTTACGATTTCGACCGCTTCTCGGCCTCCGATATTCTGCCGATGTTCAAGAAATACGGCATCACCACCTTCTGCGCGCCCCCCACGATGCTTCGTATGATGGTCAAGGAGGATATTTCGAAATACGATCTTTCCTCGATCAAGCATATGACCACGGCGGGAGAGGCCCTGAACCCCGAGGTCTACCGCCAATTCGAAAAGGCAACCGGCCTTGCGATCTTAGAGGGCTTCGGGCAGACCGAGACCACCATGGTCATCGGGAATATGACCGGCGCCTCGCACAAGATCGGCTCGATGGGTAAGCCCGCCCCGATCTACGACGTCACGCTTCTTTCGCCCGACGGCAAGGAGGTCGGCGTCGGTGAGCCCGGCGAGATCGTTATCAACCTTAAGGACGGTTCCCCCTGCGGTCTTTTCGTCGGCTATTACGGCGACGAGGAAAAGACCCGCGAGGTACGCTACGAGGGCTACTATCACACGGGCGACCTTGCCTGGCGTGATGAAGACGGCTTCTATTGGTACGTCGGCCGCGCCGATGACGTTATTAAGTCCTCGGGCTACCGCATCGGGCCGTTCGAGATCGAAAACGTCATTATGGAGCTGCCGTACGTTCTTGAATGCGGCGTTTCGGCCGCGCCCGACGAGGTAAGAGGTCAGGTCGTGAAAGCGAGCATCGTCTTAACGCCCGGCACCACCCCCTCGGACGAATTGAAAAAGGAGATCCAGCAGTACGTTAAAACGCATACCGCGCCCTATAAATACCCGCGTATCGTCGTCTTCTGCGACAGTCTCCCCAAGACCACCAGCGGTAAGATCCGCCGCAATATGCTGTAAGCTATGATGAACCGAAAAAGAATTACTGTTATTTCGGGGCACTACGGAAGCGGAAAGACCAATATCGCGCTCTCGCTTGCCGCTTCGTTGCGGAAAGCGCACGATAGGGTTCTCATTGCCGATATCGACATCGTAAACCCTTACTTCCGCACCAAGGACAGCGAAGCGCTTTTAAAAAGCCTTGATATCCGCCTCATTTGCTCTACCTACGCCAACACCAATCTCGATATTCCCGCCCTTCCCCCCGATCTTTATACGGTTACCGACGATAAAAGCTACCGAACTGTGCTTGACGTCGGAGGGGATGAACGGGGGGCCCTCGCGCTTGGGCGGCTTGCCCCCGCCATACGGGAGGAAAATAATTACGAGATGCTTTTCGTTATCAATTGCTATCGCCCCTTGACACGCGACCCCGATAGTGCTATAAAGGTAATGAGAGAGATCGAAGAGGCCGCGGGCCTATCCTGCACCGGCATCGTCAATAACTCCAACCTCGGGGACGAAACGACGAAGGAAACGCTTCTTTCCTCTCTTGCTTACGCCGAGGAGGTAGCGAAAAAGAGCGGGCTTCCGCTTCTTTTCCATACGGTAGACAGACGGCTGTATCCGGAGTGCAAACCGTTTATCCCCAACCTCTTCCCGTTAGATCTGCAAAGTAAATTTTACAAGGAGAATACATTATGGCAAAATTAAGCTTTAAGACCGATAAATGTAAGGGCTGTGGCCTTTGCGTCCATTTTTGCCCCCGCGGGGTTCTTAGAATTGCCACCGACAAGATCAATCAAAAGGGGCATCACCCCGTTGAAGCAGAAAATATGGAGGCCTGCATCGGCTGCGCCTTCTGCGCGACCATGTGCCCCGATTGCATCATCACGGTAGAAAGGTAAGAAAGAAAATGGCTGATAAAGTATTAATGAAGGGTAACGAAGCGATTGCCGAGGCCGCGATCTTAGCTGGCTGCCGCCATTATTTCGGATACCCCATCACCCCCCAGACCGAGATCGCCGCTTACATGGCGAAGAAGATGCCCAAGATCGGCGGTGTCTTCCTGCAGGCGGAGTCTGAGGTGGCTTCCATCAACATGGTCTACGGTGCTGCCGCCACCGGCTGCAGAGTCATGACCTCCTCTTCCTCTCCCGGAATCTCCCTGAAGGCTGAGGGCCTGAGCTATATCGCCGGTTCTGACGTTCCCGCTCTGGTGGTCAACGTCCAGCGCGGCGGTCCCGGCCTGGGCGGCATCCAGCCCAGCCAGTCCGACTACTTCCAGGCCACCAAGGGCGGCGGTCACGGTGACTACCGCATGATCGTCCTGGCTCCCGCCTCCGTCCAGGAGATGGCCAGCCTGACCATCAAGGGCTTCAATCTGGCGGACAAGTACCGCATGACCGCCATGATCCTGGCAGACGGCACCATCGGTCAGATGATGGAGCCCATCTCCTTCGAGGATGCCGAGATCGAGAAGTACGAAAAGCCCTGGGCCCTGACCGGTCACGAGAACAAG
>JAZRFI010000030.1:0-4064 GCA_045661285.1 Eubacteriales bacterium
CGGTGACCACGTAATGTCCCAGTAGTGTGACCCCAACGCCCGTTAGGGCGGCCCGCGCCAGCTCGGTGGCGGAATGATCCTCAAGCGAGGGGGTTACGTCCCCGTTCGGATGATTGTGCGCGAGGTAAGCGGTGTGGGCGCCCGCGAAGAAGGCGTCCTCGGCGATGCGGCGGCAGGAGATACCGGCTTCGCTGAGGCTTCCGACCGAAAGCGTCGCCGGTGAGAGCATGCGCCCGTTCTTATCGAAGAAGACAAGACGTAGGATCTCGTCCTTTTCAAAGCGGTAAAGACGGCAGAGGTATTGCCCGAGTGCTTCTTTGTCGGTGGGGCTCGGGGCGGGGGCGCGGCTTGCCCGATAGGAACCGATGCTTGCGACGAGCGAAAGAAGGATCGCCGAAGCTTGCTTTAAGCGCCCCTTATGGATAAGGGCGCCAACGCCTGCCGTACAAACGCTACGTAAATGGCCGAACGCCGACAAAAGGCGGGCGGCGGCCTCCTCTTCGCCCGTGAAGCGAAGAAGCGAAGCAAGCGCTTGCTCTTCGGGAGACGTGGGGGTGGCTTTTTCCTCGTTTACCCGATCGAAGAACGGCGCTTGCTGGGGCGTTCCGCCCGAATAGCGGTATAGAATGGTGGAAAAACGGTCGCCCGCGATCAGAAAATGCTCCAAAAGCGGAACGCCGACTGCCGTTAAGGATTCGGCAAGGATCCGCGTAATATCAAAATCCTCTGCCTTTGGCAGGGCCGGGGCATCCTTGTGATTATGCGCCACGGCGCAGTGAGAAGCGCCCGATAAAAGGGCGTGGGCAGAAACCGTATGAGGGGAAAAGGACGCCGAATGAAGGTTTCCTTCGATCAACTCTTCGCCGATCAGCTCTTGCTTTTGATTGAAGAAAAGCAAAAGAACAGCATCCTCCGCTACGCCCCGAAAGCGTTCGGCGCAGAGTCTTCCGATATCCCCGACCTGCCGATAGCGCTTGCTTTCCCTTTTTGTTTTTTCACAAAGAAGCGAGACCTCGGAAAAGGCTGAAAGAAAAGCGGCGGTTCTGCCCCCAACGCCACTTACCCCGCAAAGTGCCGCCTCGTCGGCCGCCAAAACACCGTCAATATCCCCAAAACGGGAAAGAAGGGCGTGCGCCGTTTCGTTGGTATCACGGCGGGGGATCGCATAGAAGAGTAAAAGCTCTAATACGTTATGCGGCTCAAAATGGAAAAGCCCCTCCAAGAGGTAACGGCGCCGAAGACGCGCCCGATGCTTTTCGTGAGGATGCGCGCTTTCCATACTCTTCTCCTTTCTCGCTTTCTTTTTATACAGTATAGCCGATTTTTGGCTCTGTTTCAAGAGAAAAAGCGTTTCTTTTTAAAAGAAGAAAGAAAAGAAAAGGTTCTATCCTCTTTAAAAGAAACGCCCGATCGTTAAATAAGGTGATCAAGACTTACGTCAAATATCTCGGCAAAGGCCTTCAGCTCGATATCGGTCACAAACCGTTTCCCACATTCGATGCGTTGAATGGCATTTTTATCAATGTCGATCCCAATCAGCTGCAATTTATCCGCAAGACCCTTTTGCGAAAGCTTGGAGGGATAGTCTAATCGGAACCGACGAATGTTTTTACCGCACAGATTGTTTCTTCCTTCGTTCTTGTTTTTGAACATGTTTCACCTCTATTTTGACATTCATTGATTGACATTTTTATTATATTGTTTCCAAAAGAACGAAATGGCATCTACTAAATGTCAAATTGATGTGGGGTGTATCTATAATAAATAAAGAAGCCTAAGAGGGCTTCGAAATTTTACATTTTGAAAGGAAAAACATGATGAAAAAGCTTCTTTCCCTTGCCTTGGTGCTTGCCATGCTTTCGCTTTCGGTATTCGCCCTGGCATCCTGCGACAACACGCCCACCAATACCACGACGGGCGCCACCACCACCGTTACCCCCACCACGACCACCCAAAACCTTTCGGTTTCGGGCAAAACCTATCAGATCGTTGAAATGGGCATTGATTGGACTGACAGCGCTACCGCCGAGGATAAGGCGACCGCTTACGCTGCGATGAAAATGATGCTTCAGCAGCCGACTCTTTCCGACGAAGCCGCCTTTGCCGCTTTTTCTGCGATGATGGGTATGGAGGAAGGCGAGACCCAGACCTATACCTTTAATGCGGACGGAACCATGGTTGCGACCATGACGAGAGTTGGGGGCGAATCCGATACGATGAACGGTACGTGGAGCCAAACCGGCGCCGAAGTTACGCTTACTATGGGTGAAGGTGAGCATACGAGCACCGTTACCCTTATCGCTGCCGGCGATACTATGACCGCCGAAAGCCCTATGGGCTCCGAGAAGCTCCCCGGCGTCGTTCAGGTTGTTACGTTTGAGGTCGTTGCCGACTAATTGACAATTCCTTTGTGCCGCACGATTTGTGCGGCACTTTTTTTATGCCGCGCAACAATTTTTCGGGAAAATAAGGTAAGCCCTTTACAATAAGATAAAAATATGGTATAATCCTTTGGAATGATAGATAATAAGGGGGGGCGTATGGAAAACCGACAAAAATACCGCGCTTCCTTTATAACGCTCGGTTGCCGCGTTTCGCAATATGAGACCGAGGCGATCCGTGAAAGGATGCTTTCTCTCGGCTTTTGCGATACCGAAAAAGGGGAAGCGGCCGATTGCGTTCTTATTAACACCTGCACCGTAACTGCCGAGGCCGATCGCAAGTCTGCCAAGGCGATCCGCCGCGCGATCCGTGAGAACCCCCGCGCCGTGATCCTGGTTATCGGTTGCTATTCCGAGGCTTCGAGTGAAGAGGTCGCCGCCATTCCCGGGGTCTCTTACGTCAGCGGTACCGCCGATAAAATGAAAACGGCAGAGGAAGCCTTGCGGCTTCTTTCCTTGCGTGACGAACGGGCAAAGGGCGAAGAAATGCCGCTCCCCACCGTGTCGGTTGCCCCGCTGGAAGCGGCCGTCTACGAGCCGATGCAGATCATGCATCCCCCGCGCCCCCGTACCCGCGCTTACGTCAAGATTGCCGACGGGTGCGACTGGAAATGTACCTATTGCGCGATCAGTAAAGCGCGCGGCCCGGTTCGCTCGCGCCCCCCGCATGAGATCTGTGAGGAGGTCAAGCGCCTTTGTGAGGGCGGTACCAAGGAAGTCGTGCTTACGGGGATCGAGACCGCCTCCTACGGGCGGGATCTTGACGGGTACCGTCTTATCGACCTTATGGAAGCGGTCGATCGGCTTCCGATCGAGCGCTTGCGCCTCGGCTCGCTGACCCCCGAGGTATTGACCGATGAGTTTATCGCGCGCGCTTCGCGCCTACGTAAGCTGATGCCGCACTTTCACCTTTCCCTGCAAAGCGGGAGTGAGGGGGTGCTGCGCCTGATGCGCCGCCGCTATACCGCCAAGGCGGCCCTACAATCGATCGAGAAACTGCGCGCTCTGATCCCAAATCTGCAATTAAGCGCAGATATTATCGTCGGATTCCCATCTGAAAGCAAAGAAAACTTTGCCGAAACGATGGCTTTTGCCGAGAAGGCAAACTTCTTACATATGCATATCTTCTCCTATTCCAAGCGACGGGGGACGCCTGCGGCTGACTTTGAGGGGCAGGTTCCGGATTTCGAAAAAAAGGAAAGAAACGCCGCCCTTACAGCGCTTGGCGAGAGAATGCGTGACGGTATTTTACAAAGGGCGATTGATCGGGGAACGCCGCTTCCCGTTTTGTTTGAGAGCTGCGAGGGCGGTTCTTTTTCGGGTCATACCGATTCGTTCCTTTCGGTGCTTGCCGAGGGGGAGGGTGACCCGCGCGGCACGATCCGTTTCGTGATCCCCACGGGGATGCGGGACGGCTGTTTACTTGGAAAAATAAAAAACGATATATAAAAGAGGTTAGAAGTATGGAAAACACGCAAAAGACAATGGACAAGATCGTTGCCCTTTGTAAGGGGCGCGGCTTTATCTACGCGGGCTCTGAGATCTACGGCGGCCTTGCCAACACCTGGGACTACGGCCCCTTGGGCGTTGAGCTGAAGAACAACGTTAAGCGCTGCTGGTGGA
>JAZRFI010000031.1:0-10897 GCA_045661285.1 Eubacteriales bacterium
TATCGAACGCAGCGCATGCACCAAAGTTGCTTTGCGCTATGGGTATTGCCGCTCGCGGTGAAAGAGAAATCATCGCTCAAGTTCGTGCTATCCCCAATCTCGTATGCTCGCATGGCAAGATACCGCCAAGGCGGTATGCGCATACCCCGCGCAGAGCAGCGGCCGCTTGCGAGCCGATGGCAAGCGTGGGTATATTCGCCGAAGGCGAAATTCCCGTAGGCACTCCTTGCGAGTGCCTATCTTTTTTGTTAACCCGTACTCCCATCGAACACAGCGCATGCACCAAAGTTGCTTTGCGCTATGGGTATTGCCGCTTTGCGGCAAATTCTCGGTTTTCGGCGGGAGCAAGCCCCCCGCCCTACAAAAGGTAGGGGGCTTTATCGAAGGCGAAAATCCCGTGCTTTTCGGTCTTCTTTTGCACATTCCTGCGCGAGGGGATTGGGCTTTTTCTGTGGGAATACCCCGGAAGGAAATATAAAGAGGACGTACGTCTTGACTTCGCGCTTTGCGTATTGTAAAATAATAGAGTAAATAATATACCAAGTGTTGAAGGAAAGAAATTCTATGAAAAAGCTTCTCTCTCTTTTTGTAATCGTTTGCCTTGTCGCGCTACCGCTGGTTTCCTGCGGTGGTCAACCCCCACCGAGCGATACGGTACCGGGCGGGTATTCCCAAGGCCTTGCCTACACGGTGAACGCTACAAACCCCAATGAGTGCATCATTACCGGGATCGGCTCTTGCACCGACAAGAACATCGTGATCCCCACCTACATTGACGGGTTGCGCGTGACGGGGATCGCCGAGGGGGCGTTTTCCCCGAAGTCCGAGCTTGGCAAGACCCCCGTGGCGAAACGGCCGACGGCTATGGCAAGCGCGATCAATATCGGCAGCAGCGGTGCGACCGAAAACAAAATTTACCGAGGAAGCTTTTCTTACGAGACCAAGGGCGAGGGAGATACGGCCGGTGACGGTGAGCCGATCGCGCTTGTGAATATCGAAAGCGTGCAAATTCCCATAACCGTCAAGGAGATCGGCGAGGAGGCCTTCTTTGGCTGTGAGCAGCTTGAAACGATCAATGCCCCCGCCTCCCTTTCAACCATCGGCAAGGATGCCTTTAAGGAAACCGCGTATTACAACGATCCGCAAAACTGGGACGGCCAGGCGCTTTATCTTTCCAACTATCTGATCACCGTGATGGATAACGCCAGCGGTGAGTTTACCGTGAAGGAAGGGACCACTATGATCGCCGACGGCGCGTTCTATAAGTGTGAATACGTCACCAGGGTCAACTTTTCTTCAACGCTTACCTATGTTGGGGATGCTGCGTTTTACGGCTGCACGAATCTCACCTATACCTCCTATTTACCCATGGGGAATATACAGTTCGGTACCAACGTCTTTGACGGCTGTGTTTCGTATACGCCGACCTTCCCGGGGCAGGGCGGCGTTTTAGTCAATCCGGATGCCGGCGTAACGCCGGGGGCGGGTACCCTCTTTACAGAGATCCGTGCGGACATCTTCGAGAACGTGAAGAAAAATCCCCCCCAAAACTATACCTGTATCCAAATAATTACCGAAGAGCATCAGGGAACGGTTCGCACCTTCCAAACCGACGGTGTGGATTCTTTTTATGAGGAATTGGTGGACGGCGATACCGTGAAAGAGCTTTATTCCCATCACGAGGAGGGGGTTACGATCGCCTACGGCCGCTTCGGAGACAGTCTTTACCGCACCACCGCCACCATGCCGACCCCGATGGGGATCCCCGAGGAGCTTCACTTTGAGGATCTCGTCTTCATTACCGACGTCAAGGGGCCCCACTATACCTACGTGGGGGGCGAAGGGACGAGCATAACCTTTTACTTCCGCGACGAGGCGCTTGCTTTAATGACGATCAGGACACCCGAGTACGATATGGAATTCCGTTACAGCGATTTGGGGACGACCGAGGTACCCCTGCCCCCGCTTGAGCTTCTTGTGCCCGGGGTTATCGTTGACACCAACGGCAATCCTATAAACGCAAATTAACCTTCTCTCGCAGGGGAAGCGCCCACCCGGGTGAAACCCCTTGCTTTTCCGAAGGATCCAAACCACCCCCATAAGATCTTATGAAAAAGGAGCCACGCACGTGGTTCCTTTTTCATTTTAATAACTTGGCGTAGCCAATCATCCCTCTACACTCGCCGAAGGCAAAATTCCCGTACTCGGCAAGTGTGGGTATATTGCCGCTTTGCGGCAAATTTCCTTCTCACATAATTGCTTCCAGCTCTTCTTGCAGCTCGAAGTTAACACCGATGATGATATTTTGGTCACCGGTGCGGCTGCGGAAGAAAATGTTGTAGGATTCGGAAATAAGCATATGCTCAAATTGGAAGTCCGCTTCCCGGTAATCGATGATGCATTCGTAGGTTTCGGTCAGGAAAATGCCCTCGTAGGTAGAAACCAGTTCGGGCGAGGCAAAGGTCAAGCTGCCGTAGTCGGCCGTTCCGTATTTACCGTGCAATTCCTTGGCGTTGGTATCCGACAGACGGTAGCTTCCCCAGAAAACCTCATCCCCGAAATGGAAGAGCTCCCGTGAGTGATTCATAATGCCGTAGTCGTTCTTCTGAAATACGCTTTTCAGGGCTAACGTGTCGGCGTCGAAGTAATAAAGCGTACTTCCGGTGTGTCCCGTCTCTCCGATATACAGGATCCGGTCTTCCCGATTCAGGTAGACCTTCGGTTGATAGAAGTAATAAATGTTGGTAGTGGTTATTCTTGTCAGCTCACCCGTCGTAAGATTTTTCCGAAACACCTTGCAGTGCTGATCCATTTCCGTGTAGAAGATATAGTCCCCGTCAAAGCAGAACGAGGCGACCTCGTGATCAAAGTAAAGCGAGGATTCCTTGGTGCAATCGGACTTTTTGAATACGTCGATCCTACAAAGATCGGGCAGGGAAATATAGATCTTATCCCCCTCAAAGTTCATCTCGGCGGGAATACCGGCCAGAGGAACGTTATAAAGCGGTTCCATGCTTTCGGAATCGATCACGACCAAGCGGTTGTTTCCCTTGGTGATGACGTACAGAAGATCGTTTTCGGTTGCCCAGTTTACAACGTCTCCGTCAAGCCAGTACAGAACCGCCGTAGCCGTTATGTTGGCCGCGTTGTTCTCTTCGGTGGCCTGTTCGGTTCCCAAGAACTTCATGTTTTCGGGAACGCGCATGCTTTCGGGGGAAGCCTCTTGAAGCACACCGTTGTTGATTTGATTATGCGGTGCGGAGCCGTTGCTTCCGCCATTCCCCGCGGTGGTGGTGGGCTTGCTCGTTGTAGCGGGAGCGCTTGTTGTAGCAGGTGCGCTCGTGGTAGCAGGCGCGCTCGTTGTAGCGAAGGTGGTTGTTGTGACTGTATTCGAAGTTGTTGTGCTTGCGCTGCTGTTGGAAACACCGGGTAAATTAATGGTAAAGCTGCACGAGACAAGTGCGAAAGCCAGCAACAAGCATACCGCCATACAGAAAAGTCGTTTCATAAATTTCCCTCCTAATCGATTGGTAGAAGCGCAACACGGCAAAGCATTTCCCGAAATTGATTCATGGCCGCTTCGAAAGGCGCTCTTATCAATATTTTATCATATGTCAGGTGTCATTGTCAAGGTTAGGGAGGCATAGGGCTTGTGACAAAATAGCCGTTAGCCTTGTATCCGCCTTTTTTCTATACGGAACCCATACGGATCAATGCAGGGCGGTGTTTCTTTTGTATTTGAGTACACGTTCAAATTGATTGAAAAATCCACGAATATATGTTATAATAATTTCGTCGACAAATAAGAAATTATTGAGGTTACTTATGAAAGACGAATGCTTGATTTGCGGTGCGCCGCTGAAATATTTAGAAAATGATGAGCCGATGGAATGTGCCGTTTGCCATAAAAAAGAAAACAGTAAAACCGCTTGTGAGAATGGGCATTACGTATGCAATGCGTGTCACACGCAGGGGATGGACAGTATCGTCGGCGTATGCCTTGCCGAAACCTCGAAAAATCCCATTGAGATCATCCAAAAGATGATGGCTTTGCCGTTTTGCCATATGCATGGGCCCGAGCATCACGTGATGGTTGGCTCGGCGTTGCTTACGGCATATAAAAACGCGGGTGGCGATATCGACCTACCCCAAGCACTGTCTGAAATGCAGGCAAGAGGAAAGAAGGTTCCCGGCGGCGCGTGCGGATTTTGGGGGGCTTGCGGCGCGGGGGTAAGCGCCGGCATGTTCGTATCCCTAATAACAGGCTCGACGCCTCTTGCAAAGGAAGCGTGGGGATTGTCTAACAGAATGACCGCCTCTGCCCTCGGCGCGATCGGAGAGGTTGGCGGCCCCCGTTGCTGTAAGCGCGATTCTTATCTCGCCATCATCAAGGCTGTGGAATTTGCAAAAGAGCATTTCGGCGTTGAAATGTCGCTTGGCAAGATCCGGTGTGTACATTCGGAAAAGAACAATCAGTGTATCGGTGAGAGGTGTCGGTTTAAATGAAAAAGAAGATAGCGTTTATCTGTGTCCATAACTCGTGCCGAAGTCAGATTGCCGAAGCGCTCGGCAAGCATCTTCGCGGTGATGCGTTCGATTTTTACTCGGCAGGCACCGAAACCAAGCCGCAGATAAATCAGGATGCGGTACGGCTGATGAAAGCGCTTTACGGCCTTGATATGGAGCTGACGCAGTACAGCAAAACCGTTGACAAGATCCCATCGCCCGACCTTGCGATCTCTATGGGATGCGAGGTTGGCTGCCCCTTCATCGGCAGAGCCTTCGATGCCGATTGGGGCTTACCCGATCCAACCGGAAAGAGCGATGAAGAATTTATCAAGGTCATAAAGCAAATAGAGACGAATATAAAAAGCATACGCTGAATTCCATTTTGTCGAACGGTATCAAGCTCAATTTTTGCTTATACCGCTTCACAAAAAAGAGAGCATCCTTTTCGGATGCTCTCTTTTTATTTACCCGCTGCGAAGGCATCGGGATGCGGTACGCACGCGCGTGGGGGCCTTGCCGCTTTGCGGCAAATTCCCGTAGGCACTCCTTGTGAGTGCCCTTTTTGTTCAGCGACTGTAAAGGGCCATTGCGTTGTTATAGAAGATGTCCTCGCGTTCCTTCTTTGAAAGGTTCAGTACCTCCATCGCCTCTAAAAGGGCGAGGGTGCATTCGACCGAATTGGGAAGCGGCTGATACTTATAATCGGGCGGCAGGGCATCCTTAAGGATCCCGGGGTGAAGGCCGAGGAAGTTGGAGCCATAGGAACAAACGCGCCCCAAATGCTCGGCAAACGAATGGTCGCCGCCCCACATCATACGCTCGACCCCGAAGGTCTTGATGCAATAGTAGATCGACATAGTCTCGGAAACACCCGAGCAGTCGAACCAGATATTTTTAAGATCCGCGATCTCCTTAAGCGCCAGGCGAAGCTTACGAACGTGATGGCCCATCGCGCAGTGAGCTAAAACGATCTTGGCATCGGGATACTTTTCCGAGAAGTAGCGAAGATCGCGCAGGTTGTTTTCGTCGAGCAGCATATTCTGATAATGCGAAAGATGGATAAGAACGGCGATCTTGTATTCGTTGGCAAGCTCGAAGGCCCATTCGGGCGTATACGCCGCAATATCGGCTTCAAACTGATCCTCAACGTCCGCGTAGCAAAGATAGGGCTTGAGGGCCGTGATCTCGGGATGCTCGTCCAAAACGGCGGCGATCTCCTGCTTTGTGTTCCAAGGGGCGATCATATACCCGACCGAAAGGTCGCGCTCTTTGGCGATTTGGCAGACGAAGTCGTTCGCCTCACGCAACGCTTCGGGGGTGTGACGGCTTGAGGGATTGGTCATCAAAAGGCCGCCCGCCATTTTTCGGCCAAGCGACTTTTCCATAAAATCGGCGTATTCGAGATACGCATCCTCGTAGCCGTTGGCTTCGGCGTGCCTTTTCGTCGTGTGAAAATGCGCGTCGTAAAGCTTTTCGGGTAATTGCTCGTTAAAATAGGCAAATAGGTTTTCCTCGTAGCGGGCATCGCGAAAAATTTCCATACTGTATGTCCTCTTTTCTTTAACGGCCGTAAAGGGCCTTTGCGTTGTTATAAAAGATATCCTCGCGTTCCTTTTGCGAAAGGCCCAAGACCTCCATCGCCTCTAAAAGCGCCAGGGTGCATTCGATAACGTTCGGTAACGGCTGATACTTATAATCGTCGGGAAGCGGAAGATCGCTGTCCTTCAAAAGGGCGGGGTGTAAGCCGAGGAAGTTCGAGCCGTAGGAAACGATACGTCCGCGATCTTGCCCGAAAACGTGGTCGCCGCCCCACATCATACGCCCAACACCGAAGGTCTTGATGCAGTAGTAGATCGACATAGTCTCGGAAACGCCCGAGCAGTCGAACCAGATATTTTTAAGATCCGCGATCTCCTTAAGCGCCAAACGCAGCTTACGGACGTGGTGACCCAGCGCACAGTGGGCTAAAACGATCTTGGCGTTCGGATATTTCACCGAGAAACAGCGAAGCTCTCGCAGGTTGTTTTCGTCCCACAGCATATCCTGATAGTGCGAAAGATGGATAATGATGGGCAAACGACGCTCGTCGGCCAGCCGAAAGGCCCATTCGGGAACGTAATCCGAAATATTGGCCTCGTACTGATTGGGCACGTCGGCGTAAGTAAAGTAGGGCTTCAGGGCCGTGATACGGGGGTTCGCGTCTAAAACGGCGGCGATCTTTTCCTTGGTATCAAGGGGGGTGATCACATGCCCGACCGAAAGATCCCGCTCGGCCGCGATGTTGTGGACGAGAGCGTTGGCCGCCTCTAACCGCACAGGGCGGGGGGCGTTGGGCATGACAAGGCCGCCTGCCATTTTTCTGCCAAGCGACTGTTCCATGAAATCGGCGTATTGAAGATACGGATCCTCATAGCCGAACCGTTCCGCGTACCCGCTTTTTAAATGAAAATGGGCATCGTAAAGCTTTTCGGGCAGCTGCTCGTCAAAATAAGCGCGCAGGTCCTGCTCGTAGGGCATATCATAAACCTTCATATCGTTTATAATTCCTCTATTCGCGTAAACCAGTTCATGGTGTCATCCAGCGTATAGGCAGAAAAATTGTTAAGACCGTCGCGGTTGTGCTCATGCATGATTTTGATCGCAAGATCAACGAAATCACGCGAATTGAAAAGGAAGATGGTCGCGTCGCCACAGGTGGTTTCGGCAATCTTTCCCTCTTGACGGAGAACCTCGCCGAGGTATAAGCTTTTGATATGGGGCCAGATGCCCGCGCGCTCCCATCTCGAATAATGCCAGACAAGATCCTTCAGCTCTTCGTAATCGGGGCTCTTTTTGGCTTTTTCGAGGTATTCGTTGATCACCATATATTCGGCAAGATGCCGGAAGGTACAGGATTTGATCGAACAGCCGATAAAGATGGTCTTGACGTTCATCTCGTACATCTTCTGCCAGGGAGAATCCTTTGAGAAAGGCGTATCGCCAAACATTCCGAAGCGAAGGCCGCTTTGCCCGTGCGTTGCCGTCAGGTATTCGGCGTTCTTGCCGAAGGCCGCAACCGAGTGGGTCGCCTGGTTGCTACGCAAAACACCGGGAAGCGAACGGAAATAGTTGGTTAAGTATCCAACGTCCGAGGGGGCATCCATATGCCAATTCTCGTATACGTGCTCCCAATCCTTCTGGCAAAGGGTGGGAAAGATAACCGTCCCCTCTTCACCGACCGCCTCTTTCATAGCCGAGATAACGGTATCCGCCCCGTTTTCACAGCCGCCAAGGCTTTTGAAGGAAGAGTGGGTGAGGATGGAATCCCCCTCTTTAACACCGAGGGCACGCAGGGCATCCAGCATCATTTTTTGCGTAACCATAACGATTTCCTTTTGTATAATCTTTATACGTTTATTGATAGTAATAAAAACCAACGGGGTAGGGTAAACAATTATTTTTCAAGATCCTTTATCATTCTTTTTAGGTTTTCCATACCGATTTCAAGGGCCATCAGCGTGTCCTCTATTCCCTCGTACTCGATCGAGATCCATCCGTCATAGCCATAGGATTTAAGGGCGGAAAGGATCTGGAAGGTGGGGATATCCCCGTGGCCGAAAATGGTGGCGCGGCGGTAATTTCCCCCACGGGTACGGCTCCAACCTCTTCCGGGGTTATACAGCATACCGCTTTTTTTAAAGCTGTCCTTGGCGTGAACGTAGCGTACGTTCTGGATAAGGCGGGATACGGCCACGTCGCTCTGTTCATCCGCGACGCCGAAGTTCCCCATATCGCAAAGGAAGCCGTAATTTTTGTGATCTACGGCCGCGAGAAGTTCTTCTATACGGTAGGAGTCCTGCATGATCCGGCCGTGGTTTTCGCTGCAAGTCATAACGCCCTTTGATTCGGCGTATTCGGCCAGGCGTCGGATATAAGGCGCAACCTTCGCAATGATCGCTTTATACGAACAGACCGTCTCGTCCTTGCGGTAGGCGCCGCCTACGTCGTGGCGCATCATAGGAATGCCGCATTCCGCCGCGGCATCAACCTTTTTCATCAGCCGTTTTAATTCTTCCTCGGGGTCTCTTTGGTAGAAATCGGCATACATCGTCAGGATCGGAACCTCAAGCCCCGCTTCTCTTGCCTTTTCACAGAGGGCCTTTACGTAGGAAGCGAAGTCGGCATACCCCTCGGGGACAACGTCGTCTATCGCCAGCTCAAAGCCGTCTGCCCCCTGCTGCTTGGCGTGCTCAATGGCATCAAAAGGGGTAAAATCCCCTTTTTTATAGAGCTTTGTGTAGCTATACGCGCTTATACAGGTTTTCATGTAATGGTATCCCCTTCGTCAATCGTAACTCTTCTTTTAAGCTCGGTCAAGGCGTAATACTTTTTGCCTCTTTTATAACGCGTGCGCCCCCATTTTACGGTTCGGTATACCGCGCAAAATCGATAGGAGGCGTCCTTATTCTTTTAGGTTTTTAACCTTTGATTGCATTATATATTTATATACCGGTTTTTGTCAACCCGGTAGGGCGAAAAAAGACTCGGTCGATAAGAGAAAAAATATAATGAGAAAGGAAAATATCGAAAAAATCAATCAATACGGCGTTTTCTATTGAAAATCTTTCGGCGGTATGGTAGTATACTTATTGAATATGTGCCTAAGCTATAACCGAATGGAGGGACTTACCGTGCTTATTACATCCCAAACCGCTTACGCGGTTCTTCTGCCAAAGGAGTCTACCCCCCGCGAAAGCTTTGCCGCCAAGGAGCTTGCGCGCTATCTTGAAAAGATTTTCGGCGCGCCCGCTGTGACGGAAGAGAAGGCGGAGGTTCGATTTGTTATCGGCGGACCGAGACGAAACGAGACCGCTCTTTCACTTGTTTCCAAAGAAGAATTCGATGCACTCGTCACGGGGGCGGAGGGATATCTTATCCGCATAACCGAAAAGGCCGTTCTCCTCGCGGGGAGCGAGGTTGGCAAAGATGACGAGCGTGGCACGCTTTATGCCGTGTATGAATTTCTCGAATCCCTGTGCGGCTGTGCCTTGGCTGCCTTTAGTCACCCGGATGCCAATGCGGGAGAAATCGTACCCCACCGCGAGAGCCTTACCCTCCCCGAGGGCGATCGCGTGAAGGCGGAGGCCGATCGCCCCTATCGTTGCGCGATCGTACAGTACGGTGACCGCGCGGGCAATCCGCATCGCAAGCTGAACCGCCCTTTCTTCGATTGGCTTGCCAAAAACCGCTATAACCGTATCTATATTTGGGCCAGCAGCTACGTCGGCTTTTGCGAGGACGGCTTGATCCCGGAGCTCGAAAAGCGCGGTATTCGATTGACGGTCGGGCATCACGAATCGCTTTGGCTGTGGCTTCCTTACTACGGGAACCCCTATTTCTCCGAGCATTATATCGAAACGCACCCCGAGTACTTCCGCCTGAATGCAGACGGAACCCGCTTTAAGCCGAAGGAGCCGAACGATCCCTTCGGTCAGTGGATCCTTTGCTCGCGGTGTGAGGGGGCGATCGAGGCGGTCAGCAGCAATATGATCAAATGGATCGCCGAAAACCCGATCGTGGATACCGTCACGTTGATGATGAACGACGGCCGCGCCGAGCAGTGCTGCTGTGAAAAATGCGCCCCCTATACCAAGGGGGAAAACTATATCCATTTCGTCAACGAGGTCACCGCCCGCGTAGCGGCGGCGCATCCCGACGTTAAGGTGGACTTCGGTGTCTACGTCGATATCTGGAAGCGCCCCGAGGGGATCAAGCTTCACCCCAATCTTCGGATCTGCGAAGCGACCTGGGCAAGCTGCGGTTTGCGCGTGGGCGGAAAGCCCGACGGCTCCGCTTTCATCGGCACCGATTTTGAGGATACCGCCGTTAGCTGGATGGAGACCGGAGCGGAGCTTTGGATCTACGACTATTATATGGGTGTCTTTGCTAACCGCCAGCGCGTGATCCCGATGGCAGACGAGCTGCAAGCCCTTTGGCGCCGCTATAGGGAGATCGGTATCGCGGGCTCGGGCACGCAGATGGAGACCTTTAACCTTTGGAACCACCTTCTGAATTTTTATGCCTTCGCGCGGACGGGGTACGATACCTCGCTTTCGCTTTCGGATCACATCGCTTCGCTTTGCCGCCTCTTCGGAGAGGGCGGTGAGAGGGTTGCAGGGATCCTGCAATATCTGGAGGACGAGCAAGACGGTCAGACCGACGTTGCGCACGCGGGACAAGAGCTGATGCAACGGATCGACCGCCCGTGCGTCTATCACCTTTTTGACGAGGCCTTGGCCGCTACCCGTGGGGCGCGCGAGCGAAACAACCTCCGCCTTTTCCGCATGGCCTTCCGTTATTCGGATCTTGACACGTTTGACAAGACCACCGAGGTGTGGGATTGGAAGGG
>JAZRFI010000032.1:0-5643 GCA_045661285.1 Eubacteriales bacterium
GTGATCTTTGAAACGACAGAAAGCACCTCATTGATCTTATCGGGCTTGTTGGCAAAGAGATAGCGCCCGCCCGCCTCGGCCTTTTCAATAAGCGGCTCCAATACGTCGGCAAAATCGCGGATATCAAAGTCGTTGTAGCCCCCGTTGACCGAGGCCGGCAGCTTGCCGTTCAGATAGTCAACGATTACTTGGGTCATATGCGTGTTGGAATAGTCTCCGGGGCCGAGGACCCCCGCTAAAAGGATCAATGAAGCGCAAAGCCCCTCTTCCTTCACCGCCCGTAAAACGATTTCGTCTGCTTGGGCCTTGGCGCGGTTGTATCCCTTACGCGTTCTTTCGGGTGAGGGGATATAATTGCTAAGATCCGCCTTCAGCTTCAGTTTGTGCGGTAGGGCCTCGGTCGATGAGATATGCAGAAACTTGCGCGTATCATGGCGAAGCGCCACCCGCACAGCCTTTTCGGTCCCCCCGACGGTTACGTCATAAAGCTCTTGCTTATCACCTTCGCCAATGCTGACGTAGGCCACTGTATGAAGGACGATAAAGGGCCCATCCCCTTCGAAAAGCCTTTCGATATCGGCTTCGTTCCGTATATCCCCGTATACGATCCTCGGCGCCTCATCGCCAAAGACCCTTTTTACCTTTTCCTCGCTTCGGGCCAGCCCCACAACGGGGCAACCGAGCGCCATCAGTTTTTTCGTAAGAACGTTTCCGACGTAGCCGGTGCAACCGGTTACGACATAGGTCGTGCTGCTGTCCATATTTCCCTCCAAGGTCATGTTTTACTCTCTCTATTATAGGATAAGAAAAGGCAAAAGTCAATCGAAAAACCGTAAAGTTTTGTTTAGAGCAGAGGCGAATAAAAGAAAAAGGCGCAGCGAATTTCGCTGCGCCTTTTTGCGTTTTAGGCGTTATCGAGGCCAAGGCCGCGAAGATCAGCCATAAAGCCGTTCTTTTCGGCGTTGTAAAGCTCCCAGATCACGCGCAGGCTCTGCAGGGATTTGCGGCCGCTGGTGATCGGCTCCTTCCCCGTGCGGATGCAATCGACGAAATGGTCGATCTCAAACTGCGTCTTCTTGCCAAGCGCCATATCCGAGCGGTAGAGGACCGAATATTCGGCGTTCTCTTCCAAGGCGCCGGGGATATGCTCTTTGTTGCGATTATAGAACTTGATGATACCCTTGAAGCGGTCGTAATCAAGAAGCCCCTTTTCGGTCTGGATCTGGCAGTCCCACCCAAGGCGGGTGCCGCGGGCGCCCCAGGTCGCGCCGTGATAGGCGATCGCGCCGCTTTCAAACTTCATAACGACCGAGGAGGTACCCTCGCGCAGCATCCAAGGGGTGCCGACGTTGGTGCCGACGTGCGCGCCGCATACGGGGTTACCGAGGAAGCGAAGCAGAACGTCGATGTAATGGCAGCCGTGGCTGAAGAGCTGACCGCCGCCAACGCGCGCGGTAGCCGCCCAGTGCTCGGGGTTGCCTTGGTCAAAGTTAAGCCCCGTCAGCTGCTCGGTCCAGATCGACATCTGCATGACCTTGCCGAATTCGCCCGAATCAACCAGCTCCTTCAGTTTGACCATTTCGGGCCAGAAGGGGACGGGGTAGGCGCACATCAGGGTAACGTTGTGTTCTTCGCAGGTTTCGATCAGCTTCACACACTCCTCTTCGGTGTTGCAAAGAGGCTTCTCCATCAGGACGTGCTTATCCTTCTGGGCAAAGAACATCCCGCAAGAGAAGTGCAGATCGTGCGGCAGGGCGACGAGAACGCCGTCTACCTCATCGACCATATCGCGGTAATCGTAATAAATTTTGGGGTGATTGGAAAGCGTGTCGGATACGACCTTGGCGTTTTTCTCCACGATGTCGCATACGGCCACGATCTCGACGTTATCCATATCGTTAACGCCCTTTACGTGGTTGGCCATCATGCCGCCGCATCCGATAAGACCCAGTCTGAATTTTTCCATTTTTCTTTCTCCCTGTTATTTATAAGAGTGAGGGCTTTTTACCCTATACCCAGTATACCAGATAAAACGCCGCTTGTATTTGCACAAACAAGCCCCTTTTTTGCACTTTTGGCTCACTTTTTCCCTTTTTCAGGATAAATTCAGCGAGTTTTTGAACTCGGTGGGGCTAAGGCCGCTGATCCGCTTGAAGGCGCGGGCAAAGTATTGCGGGGTATCGAAGCCGAGCCGCTCTGCGATCTCGGTGAAGCTGTAAAGCCCCTCGCGGATTAGGCGCTTCGCTTCCTCGATGCGGCATTCGTTGTAAAACTGCACGAGCGAGCGCGAGGATTGCGCCTTAAAAAGATAACTCAGATAGCTTTTGCTGTATCCGAAAACACGGCAAAGCTCCCCGATACGCAATTGACAGTCAAGGTTCTTTTTGATATAGGCTTCAATATCCGCAACCAGTCGGTTTTCCATGCTCGCGCGGGTCGGAAAGATCGCGATGCTTTTCTTCTCGGTCATCTGGCGCAAAAGAAGAATGAGCAATTGCTCAAGATAGCTTTTGATCAGCTGCTCCCCGCCGATGGGGGCGGCTTCCCGCAAAGTAAGCTTTTTAAGCTTGGTATCGTTCTTCGGGATCACGTAGGTCGCTTCGGCTTCCTTGATGATCGAGGCGATAAAGGGCTTTAGGGCGGGGCTTAATTTGGTGGTAAAGCGATCGAAAAAGGCCATGGCGGCCGATCGGCAAACGAAGGAGATCACGAAGAAATTCGGTGAAGAATCGTGCGCCTTGATGGTGTGAAACTCGTTCGGCTTATGAAAGATGATCTGCCCCTGCTTAAGGATCAGCGGCTCGCCGTCGCGGCTTATCTCCACGCTTCCGCTGTCGATATACACCATCTCCCAGAAATCGTGCGCCTCGCCCGCAAAGGAAAAACTGCGGTCAAATTCATAGTAATGGATGGTCACAAGCTCTGAAACGTTGACGGTGTGATTGAATTTTGTTTTGACGTACGAGGATTTCATAAAACAACTCCCAAAAATCAATAATGGACGAAAGTGCAAGCTTGGCACAAAAAAATATATTCACAAAGGAACACTTTTATTTTATCATAAAAACAGAAAAATGCAAGGAGGTTTTTTATGAAAAAGGGTATCAGTATCTGGTCCTTCGGCGATATGGCGATAAAGGACGTATTCAGCCTTGCCAAGGCAGCGGGCTTTGAGGGGGTCGAGGTGGCGCTTAATGAAAAGGGCTCCTGCTCGTTGGAAAGCGCCGATTCCGAATGGAAAGAAGTGAAAAAGATGGCTGAGGACGCGGGGCTTTCGCTGTATAGCGTCGCTTGCGGTCTTTATTGGGATTATCCGATCACCTCGGATGATACGGTCATACGTAAAAAGGGAGAGGATATCGTGAAAAGAGAGCTGGAGGTTGCCGCCTTGCTCGGCTGCGAATCCTGCCTCGTTCTGCCCGGTACGGTATGCGCCGATTTCGTAAACCCCGAGCTGGTTGTCGATTACGAAACGGCGTATGAGCGCTCGCTTGCCGCCTTCACTCGCTTAAAGGCGTATGCCGAAAGCTGTCGTGTGGAGATCGGCCTTGAGAACGTATGGAACAAGTTCCTTACCTCGCCGCTGGAGATGCGCGACTTTATTGATAAAATCGGAAGCCCTTACGTTGGCAGTTATTTCGACGTGGGGAACGTGCTTTTTAACGGCTATCCCGAGCATTGGATCAAGATCCTCGGCAGCCGTATCAAAAAGGTGCATTTCAAGGATTACCGTCGGCAAGCAGGGGGGCTGCACGGCTTTTGCGACCTTCTTTCGGGCGACGTAAACTATCCCGCCGTGGTTGATTCCTTAAAGGCCGTCGGCTATGACGGCTGGGTCAGCGCCGAGATGATCCCGCAATACACCTATTATAATGAAACCTTAATTTATAACACGTCCCGCGCGATGGATAGTATTCTCGGAAGAAAGTGAGAGAGAAAGATATGTTGAAGGTAGGACTTATCGGGTGCGGCTTTATGGGCACCATGCACGCAAACTGCTATAAGAATATCGAGGGGGTCGAGGTCACGGCCTTTGCCGATGTGCGCCGCGAATGCGCCGAAAAGCTGGCAGAAGGCACGAACGCCGAGATCTTTGGCGACGGTAAAGAGCTGATCGAGAGGGCAAAGGTCGATATCATCGACATTTGCTTGCCGACCTATCTGCACGCGCCCTATGCGCTGTTGGCTATGGAAAAGGTGAAATACCTCTTTATCGAAAAGCCGGTTGCCTTGACCGCCAAGGAGGGAAAGGCGCTTTTGAAGAAGGCTGAGGAGAGCGGCTGTAACGTTCAGGTCGGCCAGGTCATTCGCTTTTGGGACGAGTACGTCGAGCTTCGCAAGATGATCAAGGAAAACACCTACGGCAAGGTGGTAAACGCCAACTTCCGCCGCATCAGCCCCTTGCCCACCTGGGGATGGGAAAGCTGGCTGCTGGATGAAAGCCGTTCGGGCGGCGCCGCCCAAGATCTGCATATCCACGATATTGACTACGTGCTTTCGGTATTCGGCAAGCCGAAGAAGATCGCATCGGTCAAAAACAGGCTGGGCGAGGCGAATTCCTATATCAACTCGGTTCTTTCCTACGGCGATTTCTGTGTGGGGGTAGAGGGAACCTGGGCGCTTCCCGAAAATTATCCCTTCGGCGCCTCCTTCCGCGTGGTGTTTGAGGAGGCGGTCGTGGAAAACCTCGGCGGCAGCTTTCTGCTGTATAAGGACGGCGGGGTCGAAGAGATCAAGATCGAAAAGAAGGATCTTGGCGAGGGCGGCTTCGAGGGCGGCAACCTTTCCGACCTCGGCGGCTACTACAATGAGCTCTTGTACTTTACCGAGCGTGCCCGCCTGAACCGAGAAATCGGGGAAGCAACGCTTCCCGCGGCGGTTTCTTCACTCGAATTCGTATTAAAGGAAATCAAGGGCGCCCACTAAGGACTTTCTGTTAGGTATAACAAAAAAGCGTGTATGATAGTCATACACGCTTTTTTTGTAAAGCAAACCTTACTTAACCTTCACCGGAAAACGGCGAGAACAAACCGGGCAAACGGCCGAATGCTCCCCAACGAGGCGCGGCAGGCGGAGATGCTTTTTGCAATGGGGGCAACGGCGATAGATATGGGTCTTGCGGTAGCGGAAGCGATTGCGGCTTCGCTTGATGAGGTTGCGTATAGCGGAAAAGAATGAAAGAAAACGACGGTTCTCCTTTTGCCGCTTGGCTTTGTTCTTGGAAAAGAAACGGAAGAAATACAAAGCGATAAAAAGCAGCTGGAAAATGCCCATATAGGGCCATTTGAGAAAGAGATTGATGAACGAAAGAAGGATCGCCAACCACAAAAAGCAGCTGCCAAGGGCATCAGGGCCGTTATGCGTCATAAGAAAGCGCGCAAGGCGCACACGAAAGGGCGTTTTTTCTTTTTTCATCGCTTATATTTCACCGCTTGGCCGCGGGTGCTGCGGCTCGCTTTGTTGGTTTGGTGGGTTCTCGGTAGGGTAATACGAAAATTGAAAGGAGATCAGCGCGCAGGCGCGCATCAGGAAGGAAAGAAGCATCAAGGTCAAAAGAAAGCGGAACAAGGAAAAGGGGCGCACATGCCGTACGGTTCGGTAGGGGCGATAGGTTCGGTAAGGGCAAGTCGGATCGTAGCCATG
>JAZRFI010000033.1:0-6230 GCA_045661285.1 Eubacteriales bacterium
TTATCAGCGAGATGCCCGATTTCAAGGGCTATACCCACGCCGCCGGGGGCCCCCCCGCCAACTTCCGCCACCCCCCCTGCGCCCTGCAAAAGCAAAAGGGGGTATGCGGAAACCGCAAATGCCTTGCCCCCACCCCCTGCAAGAACCTCGTTGTCGATCACACGGAATACTGCGATCTTTTAGAGGAGATCGAGGCGCTGCCGAGGATCAAGCGGGTCTTTATCCGATCGGGTATCCGCTTTGATTATCTTTTGTACGATAAAAGCAATCGCTTTTTCAAGCAGCTGGTTACCCACCACGTCAGCGGTCAGCTGAAGGTAGCGCCCGAGCATTGCTCTGACTGCGTGCTTGCCGCCATGGGCAAGCCCCCCATCGCCGTCTATGAAAAATTCAAGGAACGCTATTTCGCGCTGTCAAAGGAAGCGGGGCTCAAGCAATATCTCGTGCCCTATCTGATGTCAAGCCACCCCGGCTCTACGATGAAGGACGCCGTCACCTTAGCGCTTCATCTTAAAAAATGGGGACTTTCTCCCGAGCAGGTGCAGGATTTCTACCCCACCCCCGGCACGATCTCGACGGTGACCTATTATACGGGCATCGACCCGCTTACCGAAAAAGAGGTCTACGTTTGCCGCGACTACCGCGAAAAGCAGATGCAGCGCGCGCTTTTGCAATATAAAAAGCCCGAGAACTATGAGCTGGTCAAGGAAGCGCTTCGCCTTGCGGGGCGAGAGGACCTGATCGGCTTTTCACCCGACTGTCTGCTTCGCCCCCGAGGGAAAGACGCCGCAAAAAAGACGGCGCCCCCGAAAAAGCCGACCCAAAAAAGAGAGGCCAAGGGCGCTTGGCACGCCAAGGGTTCGCAAAGAAAGAAAAGATAACAAAAAGGGCAGAAAACACAAAACGTTTTCTGCCCTTTTTCTGTTGATGCTTTTATTCATCCTTCTTGATAAAGGCGGTATATTTACGGTACGAGAGAAGTGAAAGCAGGACCCCGACGGCGCAAACGCCGATCCAGGAAAGAACCGTCGCGCCCCAGCCCGCCTTTTGCGAAATGAGAGCAAAGCCGTAGGTCGCCGAGGCGGCGCCGACGTACACGAAGGCGTTGACAAAGCCCCCGACGGTCGCCGAGCGGCCAAGGCTTGCAAAGCGCCCAGGCAGGCAGGAAATGAGAAGGAAATTGACCCCGTGCATACATGCGCAGATAAGCGCCGCCAGGAAAAGGCAGATAAAGCGCGAAAGGGTCGACGCGGACGAGATGAGAAGAAAGAGCGGCACGCAAAGCCCCGCGCAAAGAAGAAAGAGAACGATGCCACCCCTTATTTCGTTATTGAAAAGAGGACGGCGGTGAAGCGCCGTAACGGCCGAGACCGCCGCCACCGAAAAGATCGGCAGAATTGCGGAAACAAGGGTCGCCTCCCCGCTCTCGCGGCCAAAGGCCTGCCCGTAGAGGGTGGGAAGCCAGGTCTCGATCCCGTCACGCAAAATGCCGCAGGCAATAATCACCCCAAGGATCGGCAAAACGCCCGAGCCGATAAGAACCGAAAAGAGGCCGCCCCTCTCTCCCTCTTGCTTTTTCTTGACCCCTTCTTCCTCTCTTCTTTCGGTATGGGGAAGAACGCGGGCGATCGCGATAAGGAAAACCGCCATAGCCAAAAGGGCTAAAATCCCCGCCGAATAAAAGGAGGCCTGCCAACCGAAGCACCGTAAGCAAAGCGGCACGTAAAGATACAAAAGGATCGTGGCGATATGCGCAAAGACCGTCACAACGAGATTGGCGCGCACGTATTCTTCATGCTGTAGGTTCGAGGCCAAGATCCGTACGATCGGCGGCCAAAGCATCGCCTGCGCCAAGCCGTTAAGCGCCCATAGCGGGATGATCCATTCCCCGCTCGGCACAAGCGGCACGCAAGCGTTACAAAGAGCGCTTACCAAAAGCCCCCCGCCAAGCAACACGCTTGGCTTGATGCGGTCGCCGAGAAAGCCGCTGATCAGCTGCCCCGCGCCGTAGCAGATAAAGAGGCAGGTCTCCACCAGCCCCCCCGTCGTTTCGGTGATCGCCCCCGCCTCCAACATCCCGAAAAGGGTGGCGGCAAAGCTTTTCCGCGAAAAATAGCTGGTAAAATAAACAAGAGCGCAAAGCGCAACGATCTTCTTTTTAAAATCAGACTTCTTATTCATAAAAGATGCTCCGTTCTGTCGTTTTCCGCATACATTTTAGCACTTTGTCTTCTCGAAAACAAGTACCGCGCCGCAAAAACCCTCGTTTTTTCGAAAAGAGCGGAAGAGACCTCGAAAAATAAGAAATAAAGCTTTGCTTTATCGGGAAAATGGGCTTCTTTTTCGCCTTTTTTATCTTTACAAATCGGCTTTTTTGTGGTAAAATATAAGCAATATCGCGAAAGGGGAGCCTTATGCGTTTAGATAAATTTTTCACAACCGTTGGCTTGCTTTCGCGCCGTGAATGCGCCATGGCTTGCCGCCGCGGAGAGATCACGGTAAACGGCACGCCCGCCAAGCGCGCGGATATGGCGATAAACGAAGAGGCCGACGCCGTCGCCTTTCGGGGTGAGCGGGTCGAATTCTGCCGCTTTATCTATTTGTTTCTCAATAAGCCGAAGGGATACGTCAGCGCGACCGAGGACAGTCGCCTCCCTTGCGTTACCGAGCTTGTGCCGAAGGAGTACGAAAAGCGCGAGCTTTTCCCCTGCGGGCGGCTTGACCGCGACACCGAGGGGCTGCTTCTCTTAACCGACGACGGGGCCTTGACCCACGCGCTTCTTTCCCCCAAAAGAGGGGTTGAGAAGGTCTACTTCTTTACCTGTGAGACGCCGCTTTGCCAAGAAGCGGAAGAGCGGCTTTCGGCGGGCATGACGCTTGGGAACGGCGAAGCCTGCCGCCCCGCGTATCTTACGGCCGATCCCCTCCGTCAATCGGGCAGGGTCACGCTTACCGAGGGGAAGTATCACGAGGTAAAGCGTATGATGGCCGCCCTCGGATCCCCCCTATCCTCGTTGAAGCGGATAAGCTTTGCGGGGATCCCCTTAGATCCAAATCTTGCCATAGGCGAATGCCGACGGGCAACCGAAGAAGAAATCAAGCTCCTGCGACATGCCGCGGGACGAGAAGGAGAATAATACATGGAAATCTTACAGATCCTTTCCGAAGAACTGAATCTTACCAAAGAGCAGGTGGAAAAAACCGTTGCGCTTTTAGATGAAGGAAACACCATTCCCTTTATCGCGCGTTACCGCAAGGAGGTCACGGGGTCGCTTGACGATATTACCCTGCGTACCCTTTCCGACCGCTTGAATTATCTGCGGAAGCTGGATGAGCGCCGCGAAGAGATCCACTCGGCGATCGAAAATCAGGGCAAGCTGACCGAAGAGATCACCTTCGCCCTTTCACACGCCGCCACGCTCGTTGAGCTGGAGGATATTTACCGCCCCTACAAGCAAAAGCGCCGTACCCGTGCCTCGGTCGCAAGAGAAAAGGGCTTGGCTCCGCTTGCCGAATGGATCGCCGAGCAGCGTGACAGCTACGAAAGAACGCCCGAAGAAGAGGCCGCCCTTTATATCGACGAGGAAAAGGGGGTCGCGAGCGCTGAGGAAGCCTTAGCGGGCGCTTCCGACATTCTGGCCGAGGAGATCTCCGACAACGCCGAATACCGCAAGATGCTTCGCGAATACGCCTTCGAGGCCGCCGAGCTTTCGACCAAGCTCACCGAAGAGGAAAATGAAAACAAAAAAATCTACGCCGACTACGCCGAATATAAAGAAGCCGTCCGTACGATCAAGGGTCACCGCGTTTTGGCGATCACCCGCGGCGAAAAAGAGGATTGCTTAAAGGTCACGATGAGCCTTGACGAGGAAGGGGCGCTTTCCCGCCTTTATTCGCGCGTGATCACCAACAAGAACACCCCGGTTCTGCCGCTTCTTCGCGCCGCCATTGCCGACAGCTACGACCGCCTTATCTTCCCTTCTCTTGAAAGAGAGGTAAGGGCCGAGCTCTTTGATAACGCCAGCGAGGGGGCCTTAAAGGTCTTCTCGGACAACCTGCGCCACCTGCTTTTGGCCGCCCCGCTTCGCGGCAAGGTGGTTCTCGGCTACGACCCCGGCTACCGTACCGGCTGTAAGCTGGCGGTGGTCGATAAGACGGGGAAGGTTCTCGATACCGCGGTCATTTATCCCACCAAGCCGCGCGAGGAGACCGAAAAAAGCAAAAAGATCGTTCTGCGCCTCATCAAGGCCTATGGGGTGGACGTCGTGGCCATCGGTAACGGCACCGCCTCGCGAGAGAGCGAAGCCTTTATCGCCGAGACCTTAAAGGAAGCCGACCGCAAGGTGGCCTACACCATCGTTTCGGAGGCGGGCGCCAGCGTTTATTCCGCTTCCCCCTTGGGGGCAGAGGAGTTCCCCGATTTCGACGTCACCGAGCGTAGCGCGGTTTCGATTGCGCGCCGCTTGCAGGATCCGCTTGCCGAGCACGCCAAAATCGACCCGAAGGCGATCGGCGTCGGCCAGTATCAGCACGATATGAAGCAAATCCGCCTGAGCGAAGCGCTCGACGGGGTGGTAGAGGACTGCGTTAACAGCGTCGGCGTTGACGTCAACACCGCTTCCTATTCTCTCCTTTCGCATATCGCGGGCATCAGCACGACCGCCGCCAAAAACATCGTCGCGTACCGTGAAGAGCACGGCGAATTCAAAAAGCGCACGGGTCTTTTAAAGGTACCGAAGATCGGCGAGAAGGCCTTCTTACAGTGCGCGGGCTTCCTGCGCGTATCGGGGTCCAGCGAGATCCTTGATAACACCGGCGTTCACCCCGAATCCTACGCCATTGCCAAGGCGCTTCTTGAAAACTTCTCCTTTACCGAGGAGGACGTGCGAAACGGCAACCTTTCTGGGCTTCGCGCCATGGCGACCGTACGCGGCATCGGCAAGCTTTGCCAATCGCTTAATTGCGGCGAGCCCACCCTGCTCGATATCATCGGTGAGCTGGAAAAGCCCGGCCGCGATATCCGTGAAAGCGCGCCGCCGCCCGTTTTACGCACCGACGTTTTGACCATTGACGACCTTGAAGAGGGGATGCTTCTCAAAGGCACCGTCCGTAACGTCGTCGATTTCGGCGCCTTCGTTGATATCGGCGTACACGACGACGGATTGCTGCACGTTTCCGAGATGAGCGACCGCTTCGTCAAGAACCCGGCCGACGTTGTGAAGGTTGGGGACGTGATCGAGGTCCGCATCAAGGGGGTCGACAAAAAGCGCGGCCGTATCTCGCTCACCTGCAAGACGCCCCGCTCTTAATTCTAATTTATTAGAAACCAAAACCGCCTCTTTTTCCGAAAGAAGGAAAACAGGGGCGGTTTTTTGTGCATAATAAACAAAAGACTTTTCAAAAGTTCTCTCGCTTAGCCCCTTTTCAAAAGGCTTTTTTTCTGTTATAATTAGGATGTTAAATTTTGTACGATAAAAAAGGAGTACACAAATGGCAGGTCTTTCTCTTAAGCACATTTACAAAAAGTATCCGGGTGGCGTTACCGCCGTATCGGATTTCAATCTCGAGATCAAGGATAAAGAATTCCTGATCCTCGTCGGCCCTTCGGGTTGCGGTAAATCGACGACCCTGCGTATGATCGCGGGTCTTGAAGAGATCTCCGAGGGTGAGCTGTATATCGGCGATACGCTGGTCAACGACGTTGCGCCGAAGGACCGCGACATCGCGATGGTTTTCCAGAACTACGCTCTTTACCCCCACATGACGGTTTTCGAAAACATGGCGTTCGGCCTGAAGCTTCGTAAGATCCCGAAGGACGAGATCAAGCGCCGCGTAGAAGAAGCCGCCCGTATCCTTGACATCAACCACCTTCTCGAAAGACGCCCGAAGGCCCTTTCGGGTGGTCAGAAGCAGCGTGTAGCCCTCGGTCGTGCGATCGTTCGTAACCCGAAGGTCTTCTTGCTTGACGAACCGCTTTCCAACCTTGACGCGAAGCTCCGTGCCTCGATGAGAACCGAGCTTACCAAGCTTCACAAGAAGGTTGAGACCACCTTCGTATACGTTACGCACGACCAGGTCGAGGCTATGACCATGGCGTCCCGTATCGTCGTTATGAAGGACGGTCTGATCCAGCAGGCCGATACGCCTCAGAACCTTTACGATTATCCCTGCAACCTCTTCGTTGCCGGCTTTATCGGTACCCCCCAGATGAACTTCATCACCGCCCGTCT